>JARRMH010000133.1:0-1525 GCA_037386205.1 Woeseiaceae bacterium
CCGAGTCACCTTTTGGGGCGCTCGAGCCGCTGTTGCCATCCACGGTGAGTGTCCAGCCGCGAACAGCGCCCGCCGGGCCTGCCCTGTCGGAGCGGGAGCTGTGCGAACGCCAGTTCCGTCGGTTCCGGGCCGGTCCCGTCAACTTCGCCGGCGCCGGTACGACCCTGCGGCCATCCGCTTATCCTGAACTCGACCGGATCGTGATGCTCGCCGACGCGTGCCGGGGCGCGACACTGACCATTACGGGGCACACCGATGCGACAGGTAGCGAAAGCTGGAACCGGCAGCTCAGTCTCGACCGCGCGCGCGCCGTGGCTGCCTACCTCACCGGGCGAGGCATCGCGGCCGACGACATCGTCGCTGCCGGTGCCGGTTCGGCGGTCGCGGTGGCCGACAACCACACGCGCTACGGCCGCAGCCTGAATCGGCGCATCGAGGTGAGCTTTTCCTACGACCCGGTCTCGTCGGGTGACGTCAGGTTGACCAGTTCGATTTCGAACAGCAGCGTGGCATTAGGAGGCACGGGCGGCTTGCCGCGCGCCCCGTAACCGAGCTCGGGCGGTATGCGCAGTTCGCGCTTTTCCCCGACCAGCATGCACGTGACGCCAACGTCCCAGCCGGCGATCACCTGCCCGGAATCGATCCGGAACTGGAACGGTTGCACGCCGCCCGAGGACCAGATCTCGGTGCCCCGGCCACCCTCGGCGCCCTCGTCGTAGAGCCACAGCGTCGTATGGACGTCGGCGTAGTCCCCACTCTGCGCGGCGCGCCCGTAGCCACGCTTCGTGATGTTCGCGACCAGTCCGTCACGGATCTCGACGACGCCGTTGGCATCCGGCTGCGGACAGGCAGCCGCTTTCGTTTCCGCGCCGGCCGGTGGCTCTTCCGACTGTCCGCAGGCAGCGAGTAACAGCACGGGTAACAGCGCGGCCAGCAGCCCGCAGCGCGTCACGCCGATTTCTCCTCGAACTCCAGCGATGCCGAATTAATGCAGTAGCGCAGACCGCTCGGTTCCGGCCCGTCCTCGAAGACGTGACCGAGGTGCGCATCGCAGGCCGCGCAGACGACCTCGGTCCGAACCATGCCGTGGGATTCGTCTGTCTTCGTCGTGACGGCGTCGCCGGCGAGGGGCAGCCAGAAGCTTGGCCAGCCCGACCCCGAATCGTACTTGTGTGCGGAGCTGAACAGCGGCGCGTCGCAGCAGACACAACAATACGTACCGTCCGCCTTGTGGTCGACGTACTTGCCGGTAAAAGGCCGCTCGGTCGCAGAGCACTGCGTTACGCGGTACTGCTCCTCGCTGAGCTGCTTCTTCAGCACCTTCTCGTCAGGCTTGCCCATTGCCGGTTCCTGCCCCGATTTCCATCAACAACCTGTTCATACGATGCACGTATGCCGCCGGATTGTCGAGCGCCGTTCCTTCGGCGAGCAGGGCGTGGTCGAGGACGACGTTGGCCAGTTCGGCGAACCGCTCGCCATCGGTCTCGGCCGACAGCCGCGTAACGAGCGGGTGGTCGATGTTGAC
>JARRMH010000133.1:1547-7756 GCA_037386205.1 Woeseiaceae bacterium
GCACATCCCTTGAGGATCTTGCGCATTTTCTTGAGCAAGGGCTTGTGTTCCTTGTTCATCGCCTCCTGGGTCAGCTTGCCTTCGCTTTTCGGCAGGTCGAGCCCGGACCCTGCGACATCCGCCAGCTCTTTGCCGTCGAATTCGCGCAGTGCGTCCACCAGCCACGGATCGATGCGATCGCTCAGCAGCAGGACTTCCAACCCGCGCTCCCGCAATTGCTCGAGATGCGGGCTCGCCACGGCGGTAGCGTGGCTGTCCGCCAGGATGTAGTAGATCTTGTCCTGCCCGTCCTGCATGCGGGAGACGTAGTCCGCCAGCGACTGATCCTGCGCTTCGCTGCCCGTATGGGTCGATGCGAATCGCAGCAGGCCGGCGAGTTTTTCGCGGTTGGCGAAGTCCTCGATGACGCCTTCCTTGAGGACCTGGCCGAACTCGGGCCAGAATTTGCCATAGTCGTCGGTACCCGCGAGCTTCGACAGCATGTCGAGTACGCGCCTCGTCAGTGCGCTGCGCATTGTCTGCAGGTCGGGGTTTTGCTGCAGCAGTTCACGGGACACGTTGAGCGGCAGGTCGGTCGAGTCGACGACGCCCTTGACGAACCTCAGGTACAACGGCAGGAACTGCTCGGCATCGTCCATGATGAAGACCCGCTGTACGTAGAGCTTGAGGCCTCGGGGCGTCTCCCGGTTCCACAGATCGAATGGCGCCGTCGCCGGGATATACAGAAGGCTCGTGTATTCGCGCTTGCCCTCGACACGGTTATGACTCCAGGTCAGCGGATCGGCAAAGTCGTGCGACAGGTGTTTGTAGAACTCTTTGTACTCCTCGTCCGAGACCTCGGTTCGCGGCCGCGTCCACAGGGCCGTGGCCGAGTTGACGACCTTGTCCTCGTCTTCTCCCTCGACGTGGAGAGACACTGGAAACGCGATGTGGTCGGAGTACTTGTGGATCAGCGTCTCGATGCGCAGCGGTTCGGCGAATTCCGCCTCGTCCTCGCGCAGGTGCAGAGTTACGCGCGTTCCCGGCTCACCCTTGTCTGTTGCCTCGATCGTGAATTCCCCCTGGCCGTCGGACTCCCAGCGCATGCCTTCGTCACTACCGGCACGACGGGTCTCGACGGTCACCTTGTCTGCAACGATGAACGACGAGTAAAAGCCGACCCCGAACTGCCCGATGAGTTGTGCATCGTGCTTGCGGTCTCCGGTCATCTGCTCGAGGAATTCCGCCGTTCCGGAACGCGCGATCGTGCCCAGGTTGTCGATAAGTTCCTGCCGCGACATGCCGATGCCGTTGTCGACGACCGACAGCAACCGCTTGTCCTTGTCGATCTCGATACGGATCGCAAGCTCGTCGTCGCCGAGCAACGCGGGCTCCGATAACGCCTCGAAGCGCAGCTTGTCCGCGGCATCGGACGCGTTGGAAATCAACTCGCGGAGGAAGATTTCCTTGTTGCTGTAGAGTGAATTGATCATCAGCCTGAGTAGCTGACGAACCTCGGCCTGAAAGCCCAGGGTTTCCTTCTTTTCGGCCACGCCTTAAATCTCCTGCTCAAAGGCAGGAACGATGGGGGCCTATACGAGCGATTTCAAGGTCGGCGAGGTAACTGTGCGATACAGGAGCACGACGAACAGGACCGTCGACGTCGCCAGGGCGATCGGCGCGTGCAGCAACGCCAGGCTGATTCCGCCGACCGACGCCGCCAGGAGCGCGATAAGCCGGACCAGCCCGAGCAGCACGCCGCGAACCCGTTCCCACAACAACCCTAACGCGCCGTAGAGGTCGTCAAGGTTATCGAGATACTGGAGCAGGCATTCCATGGCGGTTTTACTTGACGATAGTCAGCATCGGGCCGGAGCATTCGGGATCGCCGGCCGGGGCATCCCCTTCATACATCGCAGCGTCCGTGGATTCCTTGGCGTGGGCAATTGCGCGGTGAAACAGTTCCCAACGCTGCCTGGCCGACTCGTTCTTGAGCGCGTCGATCGGAGATTCCGTTTTCTTGACCTTGTTTGACATACTTTTGAGTACTGCCTGTTGTTGAATTCGACTATAGATTCACGATACTCAGCAAGCTGTGAGGCCGTTCACAGCTTGCCGCTTGAAGCCCCGCCGGGCGGCACAAATAATCCAAAACAAGACACAGTTCCACTTTGTTTGCGGACGCAATTCACAGTCTACCCGTGACCGTGGCAACGAGTGTGTAACAAAAAGAAACGCCGGCATGGAGCCGGCGCTTTTTTCTTTGATCAAAGCGATCATCGAACCACTTCATCACTCGTCGTCACTGGACTCTTTTGCCCAGTTGCGGCGCACATGATCGGTCCACTCGCGATAGCCCTTCCAGGAATAAAGCGCGGGGTCGATACCCGCGCGGCGATTGCGGGTCGTCGGCGCCTTTGAAATCCAGCGACGGTATTCCTGCCAGCCATCCGCATCGTTCGCGGCGGGCTCGTTTCCGGCAAGCGGCGTCTCTGCCTCTTTTGGATCGTCCCCGGTATCCGTACCGAAGCTTTCCTGCCAGCGTAGGTGTTTGCTGTCCGGCATATCCCTGCCCATCCATTCCTTGTGATCAAATACTAAGCGGGGCGCGCCCCGAATCACAGGAACTGGATCACAGTGCCGAATCGCTGTTTTTACTTAAAAATCAGAAGGTTAACCTCTGGTTTTACTTAATCACATAGCAGGGATCGTAGTCGCTGCGCGAAATCTTCATGCGATGCTGGGCCACGAACGCCGCGAGCAGCTCGTCGAGCAGACCCATGATGCGCTCCGATCCATCGATCTCGAACGGCCCGTCCCGCTCGATCATCGCGGCCGTATCCTCGCGCACATTGCCGGACACGATTCCGGAGAAGGCGCGACGCAGATTGACGGCGAGATCGTGGCCGTCCTGGCCGTCCTCGATGCGCAGTTTGCGCATGGATTCATGGTTCGCGACAAACGGCTTCTGAAAATCATGCGCGACGCGCAGGCGCCAGTTGAAGTAATAAGCGTCACCATGCTCCTTGCGGAAAGCGCGCACGTCACCGAGTTGCCCGCCCAGGTTACGAGCCACGGCGGGGGGATCGTCGATGATGATGACGTACCGCCGCCGCGCTTCCTCGCCGAGCGTCGCGGCGACGAATTCGTCTATCCTGCGAAAATACGGTTCCGCGGACCGCGGTCCCGTCATCACGAGCGGAAACGGCATGTTCGCATTGTCAGGGTGCAGCAACACGCCGAGCAGGTAGAGAATCTCCTCTGCCGTGCCGACGCCACCCGGAAAGACGACGATTCCGTGCCCCAGCCGGACGAAAGCTTCGAGCCGCTTTTCCATGTCCGGCATGATGACAAGCGAATTGACGATCGGGTTCGGCGACTCTGCCGCAATGATGCCGGGCTCCGTGATCCCGACGTAGCGCCCGCGACGAATGCGTTGCTTGGCGTGCCCGATCGTGGCCCCCTTCATGGGCCCCTTCATCGCGCCCGGCCCGCATCCGGTACAGACGTTGAGACCGCGCAGCCCGAGTTCGTAGCCGACCTGCTTCGAATAGTCGTACTCCTCGCGGCTGATCGCGTGGCCGCCCCAGCAGACGACGAGGTTGACGCGGGCCGGCAACTTCAGGAGGTCGGCATTGCGGACGATGTGAAATACGGCATTGGTTATGCCGTCTGACGTCCCGAGATCGAAGCGGCCGCTGTCGAGGACATCGTTGTGCGTAAAGACGATATCGCGCAACACGGCCGACAACAGCTCGCGCGTACCCCGGATCATGTGCCCGTCCACAAAGGCCTGCTGCGGGGCATTCTCGAGCGTGACCTTGAGACCGCGATCGTGCCGGATGAAGCCGACCTCGAAATCCCTGTACGTCTCGAGCAGCATACCCGCGTCGTCCGAATCGCTGCCCGAGTTCAGCACCGCCAGCATGCAGCGGCGCAGGAGCGGATACAGCCCGCCCGAGCCGCTGCTTTTCAGCTGGTCGACTTCAAACTGGGAAAGCACCTCGAGGTTGCCCTCGGGCCAGAACTCGGCATCGATGGACGCGGCGGTCATTTACGGGCGTATTTCGATGGGCGTGTTGTCGCCGGTCATCAGCCAGATGTCGATCATGTCCGAATTGGATACGGCGATGCAGCCGTCGGTCCAGTCCTGGGTGCGGTAATACGTCTCCGAGCGCGTCGGTACATTGGGCTGGCCGTGAATCATGATGGCGCCACCGGGATCGAGGCCCAGCGCGGCCGCTTCGCGCCGGTCGGACACGTCCGGGTAGGAGATATGGATCGACAGGAAATAATCGCTGTCGGGATTGCGCATGTCGAGCAGATAGCGCCCTTCGGGCGTTTTGGAATCCCCTTCTTTCTGCTTGTCACCCACCGGCCTCATGCCGAGGGCGATCTTGAACGTCTTCAGGATCTCGCCTTCGCGCAGCAGGTGCAGCTTGCGTTCGGCCTTTTCGATCAGGACGAGATCGGCCAGCGGAAACTCACCCGCGTGAATCAGGCTGGGCGCGAGTACCAGCAACAATGCAAGCAGCAGCGATTTCATGCCGGCAAGCCTAGCAAAACTCGGTGACCGGAAAAAAGCACGACATCACACATTGCGCCCGACTATCCAGCCGATCGCGAAACCGATCCCTCCGGCGACCAGCGTGTAAGCGGGCAGAAAACGAAACACCTGCGACGGGTCCGCGGTGCCGCTGAACATGCCGTCGAGGTTGGTCGCATACGCATAGTGCAGGTAGAGCGCGAGCCCGAGGGCCGGAATCGCGAAGCCCAGCGTGCCAAGGGGCATGCGCATCCCGGCGCCCGACCAGAGGCCTCCGCCGCGCCTGAGCGTAACGTACGAGAGGGTCACGAGAACCACGAGCGGCAGCACGTTGCGCCAGATCCAGGGCCCGCCCTGCTGCACGTCGGCAAACCACAGTCCGGTCGCCAGGGTGAGCAACAGCACCGGCAGCAGGCGAACGAGCAGGTACTTGGTGCCGGCGCGCACAGCCTACTCCGCGGCATCCGCCAGTACCGGCACCTGGACGCGCGTTCCGGGGCGGACGTATTGCAGATCGATTTCGGGGTTGTACTGGCGGAACAACCAGAGCGGCACCTCGTATTGTCGCAGCGCCACGATCCAGATCGAGTCGCCCGGCTCGATCGTGTATTCGATGCGGTCCTTGATGACGTGCCGCCGGAAGAAGCTGTCCTGCTGCGCGCGCTGGTAAGCGATGCGGCGCTCCTCGAACGTCTTCGCATCGACCGTGCCGAGATCCAGCCGCAGCCGCTGGCCGACATCGACCGAGGCACGGAAAGCGAGGCCGTTGAGGTCCCGCAGGCGCTGGGTCTTGATCTCGAGCCAGTCGCCGTAGTGCCCGAGCGTCTCGAGCGGTTGCACTTCGATCGTGCCGTCTGCAGCCACCGTGTAGTCGCTCGGGTCGGACAGCAGCCCCGCCTCGTCGGGAGTCAGCAGGTCAGCGGTCACTGCGGCCGCCGGCTCTTCTTCGGGTGGCGGGGGCGCAACGCTCGCGACCGCCTCGGGAACGACCGGTTCGATCGCGGCCGGCGGCTCGGGCAGCGGTCCGGCGGCGGGCAGCCGCAGGCGCTGACCCGCGCGAATGCGATGGCGGCTGCCCAGCTGGTTGAGCGCAACCAGGGTCGACACGCGCGTATCGTACGTCTCGGCGATCTCGGACAGCGTGTCGCCCCGGGACACCGTGTGGAAGAAGTCGGGCAACTGCTCGTCGAATACAGCGTCAGCGGGCAGGTTCGCGACTATGTCGGCCAGGTTGGACGTCGTTGCGGCGACCGGGAGGCGAAGTTCATAGCCGCGTGGCAGGTGCTTGCTGCCCTCCCAGATGGTCGCCTGGAGCCCGGGGTTATGGCGCGCGATGTCCTGCGTCGAAACGCCAAGCACCCTGCTGAGGCCCTCGGCCGACACGTACCCGGGCAGCGGCACCGTGGCGTATGCCAGGGGCGACTCGGGGACGAGCCCGGGGAAGTATTTGTCCGGGTTCTGATCGATCTCCATGGCCGCCAGGAACGCGACGTAGAAATTGCGCGATGCAAAGCCGAACGTGCGCCCGTCGTAGTTGCGCAGGATATCAACCAGCGCATCGTCTCCGTAGCGCGCCATCGCGCGACGCACGCCGGCGAGGCCGTGGTTGTAGGCGGTGATCGCCATCGGCCAGTTGCCCGTCAGCGAATAGTTGTAGGCCAGCAACCCGGCAGCGCCGCGGGTT
>JARRMH010000134.1:0-7900 GCA_037386205.1 Woeseiaceae bacterium
GCATGGGCGTCGCTGAAACTCGAGGAACAACGCAACAAGGGTTTGCCGCCGCTGGCAGCGGCCACCAGTCCCGAGGAATACGATGCGCTGGCCGATGCCGCCGTCGAGCGCATCATGAGCTTCCTCGAGCACAAGGACATCGTCACTATTGCCGACTACATGGAACCGGCGATCCGCGAGCACATGGGCGAATTCATTCCCGAAGCCGAGCGTCATTTTTTCTGGATCACGGCGCACTATGATCCTGCGCCGCTGTTCACGCACTTCTGGCACTGGTTCGAGCTGGCGCGCATGGATACGCAACCGCATGCGAGTCCGATCCGGCAAGGGGCATTGCTCTACAACATCTTCGATAGCCGCAACGAGGGGACGGCCACCGGCGTGGAAGAGATGCTCATGCACGCGGGCCTTTACGACGACAGCCCCCGTTCCCGCGAACTCGTCTGGATCCTGCTTGCGCAACGCGCGGCCAGGGGTCTCGGTTCCCTGTACGCGCATGCGAACGAAATGACGATGGAGGAGGCCGGCCAGGTGCACATGGACTGGACGCCGCGCGGCTGGATGAAAACCGAGAAAGAGCTCCTGATCTTCGAGCAGCACCTTTACCTGCGCCAGCCGGGCTACGGCACGAGTTACGTGACGGGCAAGTTCCTGCTGGAGCAGACCCTCGCCGACTATGCGCGCCAGGTCGAATTGCGGGATGAGGAGTTCCAATTGCGGGACTTTTTCGATCGTCTCCACGCGATCGACAGCATCCCGATCTCACTTGGCCGCTGGGAGCTGACGGGTCTCGAAGACCTGGTGCCGGGCCAGCCGGTCGAACAAAGGTAACCAGATGATCAGGAAGATACTCAAGTGGTTCGGTCTCGCCGTACTCACGCTCATCGTTCTCACGGGCTCGTTTGCCGCGCACGAGTGGTATGCCGACAAGCCCTTCATGTTCCGTAACTATCTCGATCGCATGCTGGTCAAGCAGGCATTCAAGGATCCCGAGTTGCTGACGTCTCTCGGGTTCCTCGAGTCGCTCGGCATCAAGGGCCACAACGCGCACCTCGAGGACGTGCATCCCGACCGGACCGACGAGTTCTTCGCGGACATGCAGGCATTCGGGGAAGGTCTGCAGCGCTATGACGACGAGGATCTCGATCCCGACGAGCGCCTTTCCAAGGAGATCGCGCAGTATCTTGCCAACATGCTCGCGGATGCCGAACCGTTTCGCTACCACACCTATCCGGCGAACCAGATGTCCGGTATCCAGGATTCGTTCCCCAGCTTCATGGATTCGAGTCACCAGGTGCATACGCTCGAGGATGCCGAAAACTATCTCTCGCGCATGAGCGAACTGCCGCGCAAGCACGAGCAATACCTGCTCGGCCTGAAGATGCGCGAAAACCGGGACATCATCCCGCCCCGCTTCGTCATCGAAAGAGTGCTCGAGCAGATGCGCAACTTTGTCGCGACGCCCCCGCAGGAAAATATCCTGTATACATCGCTCGCGAAGAAGCTCGAAGAAGCAGAAGAGATCGACAGCGCTCAGGCCGACGACATCCTTGCCCGCGTCGCAACCTCGATCGACGATAATATCTACCCGGCTTACGATCTTTTCATCAACTACTTCAGCGAACTGGAAGCCAAAGCCGGTAACGACCACGGCTACTGGCATTTGCCTGACGGCGACGCGGCCTACAAACTGGCGTTGCGCCTCTTCACGACGACGGACTACACGGCCGAGGAGATACATGAACTCGGCCTCGCTGAAGTCGCGCGCATCCAGGCAGAGATGCTCGAGATATTCGCCGAGGAAGGCATCGACGTATCACGGGGCTACACCGAAGCGATGGATGCCTACTCTTCGCGAGAGGAGTTCTACTACGAGGATTCCGACGCAGGACGCCAGCAGATACTCGAGGACTACCAGGCAATTCTCGACGAAATCGATGCGGGACTCGGTGATGCATTCAATGTGCGGCCGAAGGCAGGTATCGAGGTTGTGCGCATACCCGAGTTCAAGGAGAAGACGGCGCCCGGTGCCTATTACGAGCAACCTGCGCTTGACGGCAGCCGTCCCGGCCGTTTCTACGCTAATCTCTACGACATAAAGGCGACCCCGAAATTTGGCATGCGAACCCTGGCTGTCCACGAGGGCATCCCCGGGCATCATTTCCAGATCGCGATTGCCATGGAACTCGAGGGAGTGCCGCTGTTGCGGCGCTTCGGCCTGTTCACGGCCTACGTCGAGGGCTGGGCGCTGTATGCTGAACGCCTCGCCTGGGAACTCGGGCTGGTCCCGACCAACGCCGACAACATTGGCCGGCTGACTGCCGAGCTATTCCGCGCCGTGCGGCTCGTCGTCGACACCGGTATCCACGACCAGCGCTGGACACGGGAAGAGGCGATCGACTACATGCTTGCCAACACGGGCATGGCCGAAAGCGACGTCGTTTCCGAAATCGAACGTTATATCGTCATGCCCGGACAGGCGACGGCCTACAAGGTCGGCATGATGAAGATCCTGGAGCTTCGTCAGCATGCCATGGACGAGCTCGGCGACGGCTTCGATCTCGGCGAGTTTCACGATGCCGTCCTGAAGAACGGCGCCGTGCCCCTCGACATCCTGGCGCGCATCGTCGATGAATACATCGCTGCAGCCAAATCGGCAGGTACCGGCACATGATGCGCAACAATTTTGTGCTGGCGGTCATCATCATGGTGATCGCCGGATGCGGGCATCAGCCCGAGAGCACGTCGCGGCCGGCGAGCCGGACCATCGCGCTGACCTTCGACGATGCGACGCTCGGTGATGGCCCGTTCTTCACAGGGGACGAAAGAACTCGCGTGCTTGTCGATGAACTCGCCAAAGCCGGGGTCGAGGAGGCCATGTTCTTCGTGACGACCAACAACGTGGCCGGTGCCGGCGAGGACGGGCCCCGGCGCATACGTACCTACGCACAGGCCGGGCATACCCTCGGCAATCATTCGCATTCGCACCAGTGGTTGTCGCGCGTCGACACCGACGAGTACATTGACGACCTGGACCGCGCGATGCGTGGTTTGCGCCAGTACGACAACGTTAAGCCCTACTACCGCTTCCCCTATCTCGATGAAGGCCGCTCGATTGATAAACGCGACAGGCTCCGGGCTGCATTGCGCGACCGCAAGCTCAAGAACGGGTACGTCACGGTCGACACTTACGACTGGTACCTCGTGTCACTCGCGCGGGAGGCCCGCGAAGCCGGGAGCGAGTTCGACGTCGACGATCTGCGTGACCTGTACGTCGACGTCATAACGCGCAGCACCGAGTTTTACGATGCGATGGCCCGGGAAACGCTCGGGCGTTCCCCGCACCACGTCCTGCTCCTGCACGAGAACGACCTGGCTGCGATGTTCGTCGGCGACCTCGTAAAGCAGCTGGAGCGGCGCGGTGTCGCGATCGTCCCGGCCACGGTTGCGTTCGAAGACCCGATTGCAAGCCGCGAGCCCGACACGCTCTACCTTGGTCAGGGGCGCAATGCTGCACTCGCGCATGAGGCAGGTGGCAAGCCGGCGGATCTCGTCTCGCCGACCGAGGACGAGGCGTACCTGCGGCGGCGTTTCGAGCGGGAAGTGACCGCCTTGCCAGGGGCGCGCACGCCATGAATTCTACGCCACGCCGATTCCTGTTCGTCTCGCTCGATGCGCTGATCAGCGACATCGCCTGGCAGGTGCACCGCGAGGGTAACGAGGTTCGTTACTACATCGCGAGCGAAAGCGAGCGCGATATCGCCGATGGTTTCGTGCCGAAGGTCGATGACTGGGAGTCGCACGTCGACTGGGCCGACGTTATCGTCTTCGATGACGTCATGGGCCAGGGCGAGAAAGCCGCAGCCCTGCGCGCTACCGGCAAGCATGTCGTGGGTGGCACGGCCTACACGGATCGACTCGAAGACGATCGGACCTTCGGCCAGGAGGAGCTGAAGAAGCATGGCGTTTCGATCATTCCGTTCCAGGAGTTCACGGATTTCGATGCGGCCATCGAGCACGTGCGGGCGCATCCTTCGGCCTATGTCATCAAGCCGAGCGGCGAGGCGCAAAATATCAAGCGGCTGTTGTTCGTCGGCCAGGAAGACGACGGGGTTGACGTGATTCACGTTCTGCAGTCGTACAAGGCCGTGTACGCCGATACGGTCAAGGTCTTTCAGCTGCAGCGTCGCATGCGAGGCGTCGAGGTCGCGGTTGGTGCGTTCTTCAACGGCACTGACTTCATGCTGCCGATCAACATCAATTTCGAACACAAGCCACTGTTCCCGGGCAACATCGGGCCGGCCACGGGCGAAATGGGAACCTGCATGTACTGGAGCGAGCCGAACCGCATTTTCCGGGCGACGCTCGCGAAGCTGCGTGACAAGCTCGCCGAGGAGGCCTACGTCGGTTATATCGACGTCAACTGCATCGTCAACGGGCAGGGCATCTATCCACTGGAATTCACGGCGCGTTTCGGCTACCCGACAATCAGCATCCAGGCCGACGGCATTTCGATGCCGATGGGCGACTTTTTGCACGGCATGGCAAGCGGCACACTGCAGCGCTTTAAGACGCGCAAGGGTTTCCAGATTGGCTTGCGCATCGTGGTTCCGCCGTTTCCGTACGATGATCCCAAGACGTTCAGCGCCAACTCGAAGGGCCGGGTCATTATCTTCCGCAAGCCGAACCGCGAGGGCGTGCATATCGAAGACGTGCGCGAGGTCAACGGCGAGTGGCTGATCACCGGCAGCTCCGGCGTGGTGCTGATCGTGACGGGCATGGGTCCGTCGGTGAAACAGGCGCAGGCGCAGGCTTACCAGCGAGTGCGGAACATCCTCATCCCCAACATGTACTACCGAACCGACATCGGCGATCGCTGGGTCGAGGACCACGACAAGCTGCACACGTGGGGCTACCTGCGCGAGAGCTGAGGGCAGGTCAGCAAAGGTTTACGCCGAAACGCAGGATCGCAATGTGCTTGGCAACCGAAGTCGGCGCTCGAGTTTGAACCAGCGATTGTCCCAGCCGAGCAGCCGCGTTCGGACGCTGCACTGATCTCCAAGTGCGGCGGAAACCGGCGAGGGCGAGATTGCGGAGAAGTCACTGAAGGTTTTGCCCCGTTTCCTGTGGGAAGTCCTGCTGCAGATTGGTGCCGCAAAGGAATAGTCCGAAGATCTTGTGCAAAAGCACGAAAAATACACATATCGTGCATTTGCGTCATAGCCACCGGCGCGCTAACATGACGCAGTGGCGACCTCGAATCGCAAACTGCAGCCTGACCCTGCCATCGTTCTCGGCAAGGCGGTCCTGCGCGCGTCAGAACGCATGGGGTTTTCGCGCAGCGAGCTCGGCAGGATTCTGGGGCGGGATCGCTCGAGCATCTCACGCGCCGGTGTCGACCCCGGCAGCAAAGCGGGGGAACTCGCCACGCTATTAATCCGTTGTTACCGGTCGCTCGCGGTTCTCGTCGATGACAACGACGTGCAAATGCGCGAATGGCTGTCCACTGCAAACAGTCACACCGGTGGTGTCCCGGAGCGCCAGCTGCAGACCGTTGCCGGTCTCGTTACGGTCTGCGAATACCTGGACGCCATTCGTGGCAAGGTATGACGAATCGTTCTGGCGACGTGTCGTGGTGCACGCGCGCCCCGTTACGCTTATGGGCAGCCTGCGTCGGCTGGTCGAGAACCAGGAACAAAAAGTCACGCTGCGCCTGACCGACGACCTGGCAGAGCACGACGTGCTCGAGAGCCTGCTGGAGGAATCCAAGCCCGGAGGCGTTGCGCACCCCCGCCTGCGGCAGTTTGACTATTTGCTGCGAACACCCTGGCGATACCCGCCGCTGCCGTGGGGTTCGCGCTTCGGTCGACGCTTCGAGCCGAGCCTGTTCTACGGTGCGCTGGATCGCGTCGCTCTGTTCGCTGAAGCCGCCTACTATCGGCTTGTGTTCCTCGAGGGCATGCGCAAACCGTTCGAGGAACGCGTAATCAGCCAGTTCACGACATTCGAGGCGACGTTTCGCTCGACCGAGGGCTACGACCTGTCACGGCGTCCTTTCCGAAAACACGAAGCCGTTCTCCGCCACCGTTCCAACTATGCTCCGTGCCAGGCGCTCGGCTCTGTGCTGCGGGAGCGGCGGATCGAAGCAATCACTTATCTCTCGGCACGAACGGTCGAAGCAGTTTGTCGTGGACGGTGAGTTGCCGGTACCGGCATGAGATCCTGCGACTGTTGATGTCGCCGGGAACGCAACCAGCGGGCGCAGGCATTGCTGGCTCTGGTATTTTTCGCGACCCAGCGCGCCCGTATCTCAGCTGAAGGGAGTAGTGCCTCTGGAAGCAAGGGTTTAACAAACCATCCGACAATTGCCCTAGAATGAATTGCTCAATCGAACGGGCAGGTCTATGAGTCGGATCGGGTCAATCGCCGGTGAATTGCGTCGCCGCCGCGTCTTCAGAGTGGCAGGTCTGTACATCGTCGGCGCGTGGGTGGCGCTGCAGGTCTTCGATCTGGCGTTTGCGTCCTGGGGGCTGCCTGAGTCGACTTTGCGATTCGTGTGGATTGCAGCAGTTGTGCTTTTCCCGCTGGCCCTCGTTTTCGGTTGGCGTTACGACATCACGCCCAACGGAATTGTCCGTACACCGCCTGCTTCCGGTGGTGAAGATCTTGGTCTCAAACCTGCGGACTTCGTAGTACTCATTGGACTTCTCGCCGTACTGGTTACCAGTGGTTGGCTGCTGGCAGGGAGAATCTCTGATGAACCGCCTGCACAGGCCTTGATCGATATCCCGCAACGCGATGTCGATCCGCTTTCTGTTGCCGTACTCCCTTTTGCTACACGCAGCAATGTCGATGACACCGCGTACTTTGCCGATGGCATTCACGACGATCTTCTCACGACCTTGTCCAAGGTCTCCGCGCTGAAGGTCATCTCCCGTACTTCTGTGCTCGAGTATCGTGAGACAAACAAGAATATCCGCGAGATCGGGCGCGAACTCGGCGCTGCCCATGTTCTCGAAGGTGGCGTGCAGCAGGCAGGGAACAAGGTTCGCATCAACGTACAGCTGATCGAGGCGGCAACCGATGAGCACCTTTGGGCGCATACATTCGATCGCGAACTTTCGATAGAAAATGTCTTTGCAATACAAAGCGAAATCGTGGAGACCATCGCCGCGCAGCTCGCTACTACGTTATCGCCCGAGGAGCGCGCCCGCATCCGGCGCGATCGTACCGACAATCTCGAGGCGTTTCGCGAGTTCACGCGGGGCAAGCAGGATATGTCCCTCGCTTCTTTCAAGGGGTTGAACGATGCGGTGGCTCATTTCGAGTCGGCCATTCGTCTCGATCCGGAGTATGTCCTGGCGCATGCGGCGCTTGCCAACTGCTACGCATCGATGGCCAGCACCGGGGCGATTTCGGTGGCGGAGATGATTGCAGAGGGTCGTGAGCACATCGACAGGGCGGTGGAGCTGGACGCAGACAATGGCTTTGTACAGGCAGTGCGGGCGCGATACGTAGCGGCTGCAGGCGACCCGACAGCGGAGAGCCTGTTTCTCCATGCCCTTGAACTCGCTCCAAACGACGTCGATGTGCTTAGCATCTATGCCACCCATCTTCGAACCGCCCGCCGCAGCGAGGAAGCCCTGCCCATACTCGAGCGTGCACTGGATCTCGATCCCCTCTCCGTCCTGCTGTATCACGATCTTGGTCGCGTGAACCTGTGGATGGGAAATTTCGAGCCCGCGCTCGCGGCGTTCAGGCGCATTGCTCAAATCAACCCTGGCAATCCTTATGCAGCCCATGGCGCAGGCATGGCGACTATCCTCAGCGGGCAGCTCGCCGAGGCCGGATACTGGTCGGACAAGGCGGCGCAAGTGGACCCGGCCGACTATGAGAATCC
>JARRMH010000135.1:0-6163 GCA_037386205.1 Woeseiaceae bacterium
GGCGAGGTGCCGGCCGTGCCGATCCATTTGCTGCCGCCCTCGTGGCGGTCCTCCTGTTCCTCGAGCCGTTCCCTCAATGCTTTCATCAACTCGTCGAATCCGCCGAGCGCTTCGATCTGCCGGCGTTCTTCTTCGGTCAGCAACAGCTCCGCCTGCTTCTGCAGCCACTCATCGGGGATGTCCCCGAACAGGTCGCCGAGGGAGTCCTCGATGCCCTTGAAGTACACGCCGAATATGCGGTCGAAGCGGTCGAGGTCGGATTCGTCTTTCACGAGCGCGGCCCGGGCGAGGTAGTAGAAATCATCCACGCTGTGGCTCGCGAGCCCGCGCCGCAGCGCCTCCAGGAGCGCCAGCCACTCGGTGATCGATACCTTGATGCCGCCTTGCCGCAGCAAAAAGAAGAAGGACAGCAGCATCGGCCTACTGCGGATTGCTGCGGCGGTCTAGGAATACGAGCTGCTCGAACAGATGGACGTCCTGCTCGTTTTTCAGCAGGGCGCCATAGAGCGGTGGGATCGCGCTGCGGCTGTCGCCGCCGCGCAACACCTCCGGCGGAATATCCTCGGCAAGCAGCAGCTTGATCCAGTCGAGCAATTCCGACGTGGACGGTTTCTTTTTCAGACCCCGCACGTCACGCACCTTGTAGAAAGCGTTCAGGGCCTCGGCGAGCAACTCCTTCTTGAGGTCCGGGTAGTGGACGCTGACGATCTCGGCCATCGTCTTCTTGTCAGGGAACTTGATGTAGTGAAAGAAACAGCGTCGCAGGAAGGCATCCGGCAACTCCTTCTCGTTATTGCTCGTAATGACGATGATCGGCCGGTGATTCGCCTGGACGAGCTGCTTCGTCTCATAGACGTAGAATTCCATGCGGTCGAGTTCCCGCAGCAGGTCATTCGGGAACTCGATATCCGCCTTGTCGATCTCGTCGATAAGGAGAACCGGCTGTTCGTCGGACTCGAATGCCTCCCAGATCTTGCCGCGCACGATGTAATTCGCGATGTCGTGCACCCGATCGTCGCCGAGTTGGGAGTCCCTGAGGCGCGCGACGGCATCGTATTCGTACAGACCCTGCTGTGCCTTGGTCGTCGACTTGATGTGCCACTCGTGCAATGGCTTGCCGAGGGATCGAGCGATTTCGAGTGCGAGCTGCGTCTTCCCGGTGCCCGGTTCCCCCTTGACCAGGATCGGCCGCTCCAGCGTCACCGCGGCATTGACCGCCATGCGCAGGTCGTCCGTCGCGATATAGGAACTGGTGCCGGTGAACCTGTCGTCAGCCATGGAAATTCCCTGAGTGCCCTGAGGCTGACATCTTAACGCCTGTCGGGGGTCAGCGTCAGGCTGTGAAGCGCTTCGCCGGGAAGAAACGGGCTGGAGCGCCCACGCACCCAGTCCTCGTGCCCCCGGCCGTAATAGGCCGATAGCGGGTGGCCGCTCTGGCCGGTCGGCATGTGCAGGATGCTGCCGGCCTCGTCGCCCGGTGAGACCGCGAAGCGTTCCGAGGCGCCGAATCCCGGACCCTGCGCCAGCGGCATGTCACGGTCGCCATTGAGTTGGTCCGCGGACATGTCGAGATACCCCCCGAGCAACGGGATGGCCCGGCTCAACGGGTGCCGAATCGATGCGGTATTGCGCTCGCCCCAGGTGCGCTCGGCGAGCGGCCCGTCGAAATTTTCGTCGAACCAGGCGATATTTTGTTCGACAGCGGCGAGCATCAGCGCCTGCCAGCTGTCGTAGTTGGCCGGCAACAGGTGCAGCGGGCGCGCCGTCACGAGCGACCAGAGGGGCCCCTCGAACTGGTTGCTGCGACGCAGTTCGATGTCGTCCCCGTAGGCCGCACGCACCGGGGCCATTAGCGCATGAAACACACGGCGTTGAACCTCGAGGCGAAACGCCCGTACCAGCCGGTAGCCGACCGATTCCGGCGCCGCCCGCGGCACCCAGGTTGCGACGAGTTCGCGATATTCGGCGAGGTCGGGCCTGCCCGCGATGGTTTCCTCGTCGAGTATTTCCAGCAACAGGTCACGCCAGCGGGACAGGAAGATGGCGCGATTGTCGTACTGGATGGCGAGCATGTCCGCAGGCGTGAACGTGTCGCCCGCGAACAGGGCATCGCGAATCTGGCGGGCCCTCGCCCCGAGGGCATAACCGCCATCACCGATGATGCGCAATGCCTCGGCGTCGGCCACGCGCGCATTGGCAGTCCAGATGCGGCCACTCTCCGGGTTGACGATCCGCGGATAGTCGCCCGGTTCATACCAGCCCTGCCAGCCGTGCTCAACGCTCCAGTCAGCGGGCAGCGTGCCGTCGAAGTCGGCCCGGCGCGGGATCCTGCCAGCGATGGTCCAGCCGATGTTGCCGCCCGCATCGCCGGTCACGAAGTTCTGAGCGGGCAGTGCCATCGTGTTGGCAATGTCGAGCGCCTCCTCGACGTTCTTTGCAGTTTCGAGCTCCAGAATCCTGAGGTTGACGCTGCCGGGCTTGTGGGCGACCCAGCTGACGGCGATGTCGCCATCGGGATAGTCGACATCGTCGACCACGGGCCCCCAGATCGTTTCGCGAACCCGTAACGCGACCGGGTCACCGTCTTTGACCCGGATCGTTTCCGTAAAGACCTTGAACTCCTGTTCACCCCCCGGAGCCCGGTAGGTTCCGGGAACGGAACCGGGCTGCAGCAGCACCGCATCACTCCAGTCGCCGTAACTGTTCGTGAACCCCCACGCGACGTGAGTATTGCTGCCAGCCACGATAAACGGCGATCCGGGAAGCGTGACACCCGACACGTCGACGGGATCAGCCCCCTGCACCCGGAGTCGCGCGCGGTACCAGATATTCGGGACACCGAGTCCGAGGTGCATGTCGTTGGCAACGAGCGCCTTGCCACTGGCCGTCAGGGCGCCGGCGACGGCCCAGTTATTACTGCCTCGTAGCGGGCCGCGCCCCGACTCGTTGGCCGGCGGAGCGTCGTTTACGACGTCACGAATCGTGTAGATTTCCGCCGCCGGAATCGGCTGCGGCTCTCGCGGCGCCCCCATGAGCGGAGCGTCCCACGAGGTCCCCTGCGGATACAGCCACGCATACACCTTCGCAGGCAGTACCCGGCTGGCCAAACCTCTGCGGATGTCCTGGTCGGCGCGCGCGTCATTGAGCTGCAGATACATCGTGTAAACGACGAGCAGCGAATCGGCCGGTTCCCAGTCGCGGGGCTCGGCGCCGAGGACCAGGTACTCGAACGGCCGTGCCCCGAGCGACGCAAGACCCGCATTGACGCCGGCACTGTAAGCATCAACCAGCGCCCTTTCACGCGCGCTTACCGCATCGTAGGCCCGCTGCGCGCGGACGCGGAACCGGTGCAGGCGATGTCGCTTGTCGACGTCGAGCGCGGCGGCGCCGACGAGCTCCGACAGCTCGCCAGCGGCCTGGCGGCGCAACAGGTCCATCTGGAAGTAACGGTCCTGGCCATGGACGTATCCCGTTGCAAATGCGACATCGGCCCGGTTTGCCGCGGTTATTTCGGGGATGCCGTTGCCGTCGCGCTCGATTGTCACGACGTCGTCGATACCGGCCACTTCGAGACGGCCGTCGAGTTCCGGCAGGCTGGCGCGCAGCACCACCCAGCCGGCAAGGACGAGCAGCGTCACGGCGGCGAGGACGACACCGGCGGCCCTGCCCAGCCATTTCATCAGGACGCTTCCGTCACCTGCAGGATCTTCATCGCGTTGGTACTGCCGGACACGCCGTCGAGATCGCCCTTGGTAAAGATGACGTGATCGCCGACCGCGACGTGCCCCTTGGTCAGCAGCGTCGTGAAAATATCCTGGTAGACGCTCCTTGGGTTCTCGATATCGATGCCGAACTCGACCGGATAGACACCGCGGTAAAGTGCGACGCGGCGACTGGTTGCCTTGTGCGGGGTCAGTGCATAGATCGGAATGTCGGAACGAACACGCGACATCCAGCGCGTCGTCGACCCGGATTCGGTCAGCGCGATGATCGCTTTGACATTGAGGTGATTGGCCGTGTACATCGCCGCCATAGCGATAGCCTCATCGACGCGGTCGAAACAATCGCTTGTCCGCTGCGAAGCTGCGTGCGGCACCTGGTACTTCTCGGCGCCGACGCAGACCTCGGCCATGGCCTGAATCGCCTTGTTGGGGTGCTTGCCGACCGCCGTTTCCCCGGACAGCATCACGGCGTCGGTGCCGTCAATGACGGCATTGGCGACGTCCGACACCTCGGCCCGGGTCGGAATCGGATTCTCGATCATCGACTCCATCATCTGGGTTGCCGTGATGACGATCTTGTGCGCCTTGCGGGTCTTGCGAATCAGCTTCTTCTGGATACCGGTCAGCCCCGCGTAACCCATTTCGACGCCGAGGTCGCCACGCGCCACCATGATGACGTCGGCTGCGGCGATGATCGAGTCAATGTTATCGACAGCCTCCGTGCGTTCGATCTTGGCAACGATCTGGCCCTTACCGCCGGCGGCTTCGAGCAGGCGGCGAGCCTCCTCGATTTCTTCTCCGGTACGCACGAACGACACAGCGAGAAAGTCGATATCCAGCTCCGCAGCCAGCTTGATATTCTCCCGATCGACGTCGGTCAGCGCCGCTGCCGACAGCCCGCCGCCCTTCAGATTGATGCCCTTGTGGTCGGAGAGAAACCCGCCGTCGATCACGGTCGTATGGATTCGCGTGCCCTCGACCTTGTCGACCTGCAGCGAGATCAGGCCGTCGTTGAGCAACAGGGTGTCGCCGGGCTTGACGTCCTCATGAAGCGTATCGAGCGCTACGCCGACGCCCTTGTTGGTTCCTTCCTTCAGGCCGAGCTGGCTGTCGAGAAAGAACGGGTCGCCGTTGCGCAGGTGCACGCTGCCACGCTTGAAACGCATGACGCGAATCTTGGGGCCCTGGAGGTCGCCAATCAGGCCCACGTCCCTGCCGCAGGCCTCGGCCGCTGCCCGCAGTTGCCGCGCCCGCTCGCGATGCTCGTCGGCGCTGCCGTGGGAGAAATTCAGGCGGGCGACATCGAGCCCGGAATCGATCATTTTTCGCAGCGTCTTGGGCTTTTCCGAAGCCGGGCCCAGTGTCGCAACAATCTTGGTTCGTCTCAGCATGCGCGCGATTATTGCACAGCTCGGGATTGTGTGTGGAAGCGAAGCGGAATGAGCCGGCACTCCGGCGGTAACGAGCGCCCGGCAGGCCGGCGGCCTGCCGGGGCCAGATCAGTCGCCACGGCGCTCCAGCATGTCGACAGCTGGCAGCTTCTTGCCCTCGACGAACTCGAGAAATGCGCCGCCACCGGTCGAGATGTAGGAAATGCCGTCGCGCACGCCGTACTTGTCAATTGCGGCCAGGGTGTCGCCGCCGCCCGCAACGGAAAACGCATCGCTCGCGGCGATTGCCTCGGCCACGGCCTTTGTTCCCGCACCGAACTGGTCGAACTCGAACACGCCGACCGGCCCGTTCCAGATGATCGTGCCGGCATCCGCGAGCATGGCGGCGAAGCGTTCGGCCGTCGCCGGACCGATATCGAGAATCATCTCGTCGTCCGCTACGCTGCCGACGTCGCGTGTCGTTGCCGTCGCGTCGGCCGAGAACTCGCTGCCGCAGACGACGTCCTCCGGGACCGGGATCTCGGCCCGTGACGAGGCGTCCGCGGCAAGTTCGCGCGCCGTGTCCAGCATGTCCGCTTCATACAGGGACTTGCCGACACCGTGCCCCGCCGCGGCGATGAACGTATTCGCAATACCGCCGCCGACAATCAGCGTATCGACCTTGTCCGCGAGCGCGTCGAGGACCGTCAACTTGGTCGAGACCTTGGAACCACCGACGATCGCGACGAACGGGCGGGCCGGGTTGTCGAGCGCCTTCGCCAGGGCATCGATGTATTTTTCAGCAATCAGGGCGCGCGCAGAACAACTATTCTCATCATTCCCGGAACAATCTGCCTCGCCGCGCGCCAGAAGCGTGATCATAAAAAAGCCAGAATCCTGTAAATTCGGATCAGTGGTGACCTTGTACGGGTGAGTTGGGGATGGTTCTAGCAGCCGGATCGCGCTCGATATGCAACATGCAAAGAAGCGCATAAACACTAGCCCGTTCGTTGTCGCCCTGCACAACTGAACCCACGTCAACGGGCCGAGTTGGGTGCCCAAAGGGATCAT
>JARRMH010000136.1:0-6150 GCA_037386205.1 Woeseiaceae bacterium
CGACTACGCGCCGGAGGCCATCGCCGGAGCGAAGGAGGTTCTGCAACACGGTGGCGAAGTCCGGGTGCTGGCATTCCGGGACGGCCATTCGTCCACGCGCATCATCAACAGGCTGGGCGATCCATAGCGACGGGCACGGACGTGCGCTTCTTCTACAACCTGCTGACCTACGTTCTTCTCGTACCGTTCCTGATCTACTGGGTGATCCGGGGATTCGGCAATCGCGCCTATTTCACAGGCCTCGGCAATCGCTTCGGTCTGGGTTTTCCCGAGCTGGAGCAATCCATCTGGATCCATGCCGTGTCGGTCGGGGAGGTCCAGGCTGCCGTGCCCCTGGTGCGCGCCCTGGCGGAGCGCTACCCGGACAGAGAACTGCTCGTAACCACCGTGACGCCGACCGGCGCCGAACGCGTCCGCGCAAGCTTCGGCGATACCGTCCACCACGCGTACCTGCCGTTCGAGTTTCCCCACGCCGTCAACAGTTTCTTTCGGCGGACGCGGCCCGAGGCGGCGCTGATCATGGAAACGGAGATCTGGCCCAATCTGTACCGGGGCTGCGGCATTCGCGACATCCCGCTGATCCTCGTCAGTGCCAGAATCTCCCCGCGCTCGGTGCCGGGTTATCGCAAGCTGCTCCCGCTAATCCGGGAGACTCTGTCACACGGGATCATCATTGCGTCGCAGAGTCGTAACGACGCCGACCGCTTCCTGGCCCTCGGGGCCAATCCGGAACGCACCTGCGTCATGGGCAATATCAAGTTCGATTTCGAACCTGACCCGGAAATGGCCGCGCGGGGCCGCGTCGAGCGCCGCAAGCTGTTTGGCGACCGGCCGGTATGGATGGCTGCGAGCACGCACGATGGCGAGGAAGAACTGGTACTCGACGTACACGAGATGCTGCGAGCCCGGCACGACAACGTGTTGCTGGTCCTGGTGCCGCGTCACCCGGAGCGGTTTTCTGCCGTTCGCGACCTCGTGCGTCGACGGGGCCTGACGGTTGTCTCTCGCACCGACGGTGTACCGGCCGGCGATGCGGATGTCTTTCTCTGCGATACGATGGGGGAGGTGCCGTTGTTCTATGCGGCCAGCGACGTTGCATTCGTTGCGGGAAGCCTGGTGCCCATCGGTGGCCACAATTTGCTGGAGCCAGCCGCGCTCGGCGTGCCGGTCGTCACGGGTCCATACAATTTCAATGCCCAGGATATCGCTGATCTGCTCATCCAGATGGGAGGCTGTCGCCGCGTCGAGGGACCGCAAGAGCTGGCCGAAGTGGTCAGCGAACTGCTCGCCGACCCCGATGAGGCCAGGCGACTCGGCGAAACCGGGCAACAGGTAATCGAGGACAATCGCGGAGCCCTCGAGCGCCTGCTCGTGTTGCTGGAGCCGCTGCTGGACGGCCCGGACGATCCCGCTACTCGTTCGACGACTGGCTAGCCGCTTCTTCCTCGGCGAATACCTCTTCGGGGGTCCTGCGCTCGGTCAGCCACTGGTCGATCTGTTCGAGGTCCTGCACCTGAAGATTGCCGGCCGCCTCCTTGAGGCGCAGGACGTTCAGGAGATAATCGTAGCGGGACTGCTCGTAGTTGGTCCTGGCGGCGTACACGGCAAACTGCGAATTGAGAACGTCGACGATCGTGCGCGTGCCGACCTCGAATCCGGCCTGGGTGGCTTCAAGGGCCGTCTGGCTCGACTCCACGGCCTGCTCGAGCGCCTCGACGCGACTCTTCTCGGACAGGACACCGAGGTAAGCATCGCGAGTCTGTCGCTCTGTTTCGCGCGTTACGCGCTGCAGTTGTTCACGCGCCGCGCGATGCAAATAAACCGCCTCACGTACCCTGGCTGACGTCACGCCGCCGGAAAACAACGGTATGTTGAACTCAACGCGAATGCTGTCGGTCTGGCGGGTATTGTCGGTGGGTCTCCACGGTTCGTCGTTGCCCAGGATGCGAAAATCCGATTCGGTGTCGATGTCGTTGACGTTTGCCACCAGGTCGAGCGTCGGGTAATGCCCGGTGCGCCGGAACGAGATTTCGTCCCGGGCCAGCTGTTCGTCAAGGCGGCTGGCAACCAGGTTCAGGTTTTGTGTCAGCGACAGGTCGACCCAGGCGGCTTCGCTCTTCTCGGGGCCCCTGAGTGGCAGGTCTTCCCGAGGCGCGGAGAGGTTGGATACGTGCTGCCCGGTGATCTCGCGCAGAAACTCCCGGGCCGTGGCCAGCGCGCGCTTGGCACCGATTTCGCGGGCTATGGCCTGGTCGTAGGCCGCCTGGGATTCCTGCACGTCGGTGATCGCGATGAGACCGACCTCGAAGCGCTGCTTTGCCTGTTCCAACTGGCGGGCAATCGCCTGTCGGTCAGCGTGAATCGACCGCAGCCGATCCTCGGCCGCCAGTACGTCGAAGTAGCGCTGAGCGACCCGCACGATCAGGTCCTGTTGCGCCGCTTCGCGCACAGCTTCGGCCCTGGCGACCTGCTTGTCCGCACGCCGCAGACCGACAATCTGGTCCCAGCGAAACAGTGTTTGCCTGAGCGTGACGTTCCAGCTCTGCGTCTCGGCGCGGTTTTCCGAAGGCACTTCGTAGGGATTGATGCAAATGTTGCCGGGGTCGTTTGGATCGAGGGCCGGGTCGCAGGGCGTCACGTCGAACTGCGTGCTCGTTCCGTCCGACTCACTCTTGGACCAGTTGGCACCGGCATCGATCTGCGGAAACAGTACGCCCCGCGCCTGCGGCTTTGCCTCGAGGGCGGCGAGTCGCCGGGCTTCAGCCTCATGAATCGCCGGGTCGCTTTGCAGTGCCTGCTGGTAGACTTCAAGCAGAGAGTCTGCCCGGGCTGCCGGCGGCGCGACAAACACGCAGGCGATCAACGATAAGCTACTGATAAATTTTAGTTTCTTCATCTTGTCTTGTTCCCGGTTGAGGCTGCCCGAGGGGCACAAGGTGTTATAGTCTACTATATCACCAAACCAGTTGAAATGCGTGCGTCTCGAACTTAGATGCAACAACCTATCGCCTGGTTTCGAAATTTCTCAAAAAACGAACTGCGGCGGCATGGCGCCGTGCACGAGCGGTTTCAGATTCGTTTCGAACAGCGAGATGGAGTGCCAGTCGTGGGCATCCGTCCGCTCAACGAGCTTGGCTTCCATTGCCGGCGCGTCGCCGACGACTATAAACAGGCGACCGTGTTCGCTCAATGCTTCGACGAAACGCGGGTCGAATCGTTGCACCGATCCGGTCACGGCGACAGCGTCAAATGGCCCGTCGGGCAGCTCGCGCATGGCGTCCATGTGCACCAGGGTCACGTTGTCGATGCCCTCCTGTTCGAGTTTGTGTCCCGCGTCAGCGACGAATTCGCCATGGATATCGATGCTGGTCACGTGCGCCGCCAGCCTGGCGAGACAAGCGGTCAGGAAACCAGAACCCGTGCCGACCTCCAGTACCTTGTCGGTCTCGCGCAGGTCAAGCGCCTGCAGCAAGCGTCCCTCGATCGTCGGCGTCATCATGTATTCCCCGTGGCCGAGAGGAATCTCGTGTTCGGCAAAAGCGAGCGACTCGAACCCCTCGGGAACGAAGTTTTCCCGGGGTAATTTCCTGAGCATCTCGAGGACGTCTTCGTTATAGACGTTCCAGCCTCGTACCTGCTGATTGACCATTTGCAGACGTGCGTAATCGGTGTTCATTGTGGACTGAAGTTACCCTTTGACCAGGCGCAAATGAAATTGCGGTTGCGGGAATGGACCCATGCTCCACTCGGTCGCCGAACGGCAGCCTGTTCGGCATTATGGTGAATAGCTGCAGTGGGCATCGTCGGCTGGGATATGCTTACCAAAACATGCGTTTCGAGCCCGAAAAAAGCAATCATAACAAATGATCGTCGGCGAACTGACTTCCTCGAAACCAGGCCCTGAATGACCTCGACGTTGATCATCATCGCACTGGCAACCCTCGCCCTGGTGGCGGCGGGTGCAGCCGCTTACCTGTGGGTTTCGCGCGGCAGGATAAGTGCGCGCGTCTCGCGGCTCAACCAGGAAATGCTCGAGGCCTCGCGCGATGCCTCGGTGGGGCATCGCCTGTCGATTCCGAATGATCCCGAGACCGCGCAGCTGGCCCATACCGTCAATCGGCTGTTCGACGCGCTGAGCGAACGTGACGAGGAAATCCAGGGGCGCGATCGGCTGTTTCGGGATTTCGCGCGGACGCTTCCCGAAATCGTCATCATTCACGATGAAAAAATACTGCTGGCCAATGATGCGGCGGCCGGGCTGGTTGGCCTCGTGCCCGCCCGGCTCGTGGGCCGCGACCTTGCGGACCTGGTCAAACCCGCCTATCGCGCGCTGTTTCGCAAACAGGTTGCGAATCGTCTGAGTGGAGCGAACGGGCCACGTCGCATCGAAATGCAGCTGATCAATGGCAACCAGACGGGACTCTGGGTCGAAGCGCAAAGTTCGACGATCGAGTTTCGCGGCCGCAAGGCCATCCTGACCGTCGCGCGCGACATCAGTCATCGCAAGGGCATGGAAGTCTCGTTATCGCGCAACAAGCGGCAGGCACAATACACGCTGGAATCAATTGCCGAGGGCGTGATCACGACCGATAACGAGGGTCGCATCGATTACATGAATCTCGCCGCCGAGGCGCTCGTCGGAGCCAACCGGGACGCGGCGGCAGGGCATCGCATCGGCGAGCTGTTCACGCTCGTCGATGATGCGGACCGTCGTCCGCTCGGCGATCCGGTGGAGCGGTGTCTCGCCATGCGCCGGCGAGTCAACATGGGGCGACGCGCCGTGCTGGTGACGGCCGACGGCGAACATGAGCACTCGGTCGAGCTGACGGCGTCGCCGGTACGCGGACCGAGCAACAGCATCTCGGGGGCAGTTGTCGTAATCCATGACGTCAGCGAATTACGCGGCCTGACCCGCAAGATGTCCTACCAGGCGACGCACGATCCCCTGACCGGCCTGATCAATCGACGGGAGTTCGAGCGGCGTCTCGACGAGGCCATGGACGAGGCGCATACCGAGGAATCGGTGCACATGCTGTTCTATATGGATCTCGATCGGTTCAAGGCCGTGAACGACAGTTGCGGTCATATCGCCGGGGACAACATGCTGCGCGAGGTGGCCTCCCTGATCAAGGAACAGGTGCGCGACTCGGACTTCGTCGGGCGCCTGGGTGGCGACGAGTTCGGTGCACTGTTGATCGGCTGCCCGATCGACAAGGCGCGGCAGATCGCCAACGATATTTGCAACGCAGTTGCCGACTATCGATTCGTCTGGAAGGACAAGATCTTCAACATCGGCATTTCGATCGGGCTCGTGGAGATCTCGCATGCCAGCGGCACGCTTCAGGACGTGTTGAGTGCCGCCGACTCCGCCTGTTACATGGCCAAGCAGGCCGGGCGTGGCCAGGTGCACGTGTATTCCTCGCGCGACGAGGCCGTTGCCCGTGAGCGTGGCGACATTCAATGGCTGCGGCAATTGCAGACGGCGTTGCACGAGGACAGTTTCCAGCTGGCCGTGCAGCCGATTATCTCGATGCGGGACCAGTCCGGGTCGGGCCCCGCAGTCGAAGTGCTGATTCGCCTCGACGACGGTCTTGGAAGGGCCAGCAATTCTGCGGAATTCCTGCGGCCCGCGGCGCGCTACCAGATGATGCCGCAAATCGATCGCTGGGTGATCAACGCAACGCTGACGGCGATTTCGAGCGGCGAAATCAAGGTACCTTCCAACCGCAGCTGCGCCATCAACCTGTCGGGACAGACACTTGGCGACGAGGCGTTTCTCGGTTTTGTCGTCGACGCGCTGGATCGTTCAGGCGAAAGTCCCTCGACAATCTGCTTCGAAGTGACGGAAGGGGCGATTTTGTCGAACGTCCAGCATGCACAGCGTTTCATCGAGGTGCTGCACGGCATTGGCTGCGAGTTCTCGCTCGATGATTTCGGCAGCGGCCTCGGGTCGTTTTCGAGTCTCAAGCACCTGCCGATCGACTACCTGAAGATTGATGGCACCTATACGCGCAACCTGCTGACCGATCTCGTCAACCAGGAGATGGTCAATGCGATGATCAAGCTGGCCAGGACCATGGAATTCCGCATCGTTGCCGAGCAGGTAGAGCAACAGGAAGATTTCGACTGGCTACGCGAAGTCGGCGTCGA
>JARRMH010000137.1:0-6117 GCA_037386205.1 Woeseiaceae bacterium
CCTTGGCACTGGTGATGATGTC
Source organism: Woeseiaceae bacterium (assembly GCA_037386205.1). Lineage (GTDB taxonomy): Bacteria > Pseudomonadota > Gammaproteobacteria > Steroidobacterales > Woeseiaceae > UBA1847. The sequence continues at coordinate 23 of JARRMH010000137.1, forward strand.
GGGCACGACACCGTGCGCCTGTACCGCGAAGAACTGGCCGGAGCGTCCCATGCCCGACTGCACTTCGTCTGCAATCAGCACGGCGCCGTGCTGGCGGGCCGCGCTCTCCAGCGTCCCGATGAATTCGTTCGACAGGTCATAGGCGCCGGCTACGCCCTGCACGGGCTCGAAGATGACCGCAGCGACCGTGTCGTCGATCATCGCACGCGCGGCTTCTGCGTCATCGCGCGGGATGAATTCGACCGCGAACGGCGTGGCGGGAAAGCCGTACCACTTGTCGGCGTTCCACGTGACCGCACCGGCCGCCGCCGTCCGGCCGTGAAAACCCTGCGTGATCGCGAGCACCTTGTTGCGGCCCGTTGTCATGAGCGCCATGCGCAGCGCGTTCTCGTTGGCTTCGGCGCCCGAGTTGACGAAGAACACGCGCTCGAGCCCCTCCGGCGCCACGCGTGTCAGTCGCTCGGCGGCATCGGCGCGAATGTCGAGAGCGACGGCGTTGCTCTGGAATAATAACTTGCTGCTCTGTTCCTGGATCGCCGCGACGAGGCGAGGGTGGCCGTACCCGAGTGCGGCCACGGCGTGGCCGCCGTAGAGGTCGAGAATACGGCGGCCGTCCCGCGTGAAGATATCGCAGCCATTCGCGCGTTCCGGTACGAACGGCAACTGGCCGTAGACGGGGATCGTCAGTGCGGCCTCGCGCGTCCGCGGGTCGGCCGCGTGTTTGGCGCTCGACTCCATCACGTCCACCCCGGCGCCGACATCTCGAGGCCGGTCGTCTCGGACAGGTCCCAGAGCCGGTTCATCCACTGCACGGCGCCGCCGGCCGCGCCTTTCACGAGATTGTCGATGGCGGCCATGACCACGACCGTTTCGCCATCGCTTGCAACGCCGACGTGGCACTGGTTGCTGGCGACAACGTCCTTGATGCGCGGCGTGCCCGCAACGACCCGCACGAACGGGGCGTCCGCGTACAGGTCTTCGAAAGCCTCGCGCAGCTGCGCGTCCGTCACCGATCCGACGGCCTTTGCCTGCACGGTTACGTGGATGCCGCGGGCGAACGGTCCGGAGTGGGGCACGAAATGCACGTTCGTCGCTCGCCCCCCGGCACGCTCCGCCAGCGCCTCGACCTCGGGTGCATGGCGATGCGCCAGCGGCTTGTAGGCGTACAGGTTGCTGTTTCGCTCCGGATGGTGGGTGCCGGGGACGGGCGTCTTGCCGGATCCGGTACTTCCCGTGACACCGCTGATGAACACGTCGGCCCCGACCAGGCCGGAGCGGACCAGTGGCACGACGGCCAGCGTCGATGCCGTCGCGAAACAGCCGGGATGGCCGACGTGCATCGTCTCGATCGTCTCGGCATGTTCGGGCAACGCGCAGGTGAACCGGTCGAGCAGCTCTGGTGCGCCGTGGGGCTGGCCGTAGATCGCCTCCCAGTTACTCTGCGATGCGAACCGGAAGTCGGCCGACGAATCCACAACGCGCACGTTGACCGACTGCTGTTCACAGGCCGCCAGCACGTCCGCCAGCATGGCCGCCGAGGCGCCGTGAGGAGCCGCACTGAACAGGGCCAGGTCGGAGCCCGGTTCCACGGTATCCAACCAGTCGCTCTGCGCGCTGAAATCGAGACCGGCGAGCGCGGTGGCGAGATGGCCGAAGACGGCGCCAACGGGTTGGCCTGCGGCACTGTCCGAGACGGCAACCCTGAGATCCAGGTGCGGATGGCCCGCGACCAGCCGCAACAGTTCACCGCCGACATAGCCGCCGGCGCCGATCACGGCGGTGGGGATGGAGGTGCTCATGCCGATTCCTTTTCCAGCAGTCCTGCGATCGCATCGCCGAGAGCCACCGGGCTGACCAGCGCGTTGATTGCGACCAGGCCGGTGCGTTCAGCAATCTGCTGCACGCCGACTTGGTTGTCCGTCGCCGGGCCCGTGACGAGTGCCGGTTCGATGTGAAACTCCTTGCGCAACAACTCTGTGCCGCCCCAGGCCGATACCGGGTCGTTAGCGCACAAGACGACGACCGACAGCGCCGCGCGAATTTCGTCGTCGGCCAGGATGGCACCCACGCCATAGGCGCCCAGCAGGCCGTCGCCCAGTTCGAGGACGATGACGTCCGGCTTGCGGCTTGCGAGCCCCGTCAGCAGGGCGCGCGTCAGTTCGCGGCCATTCTTCTCGGTGGTGGTCACGATACCGAAGTCGGAGAAAATCATCGACTCGCTCGCGCCCGCGTCTTCCATCGCGAGTATGTCGCGCCGCAACGATACGCCCGTGGCCTTGCACGCGGCGACGTTAAGGCCCAGGTGCCGCAGCCGGCTGACGATGGCGCACGCGGCCGCCGTCTTGCCCGAGTCCATGCAGGTGCCAGCCAGCGCGACGACGGGGACCCCGCCGACATCGATCGCCGGGTTTTCCTCGAGCGAACTCGTGCCGGCGCGTGCCGGCACGCCGATGCGCTCGCCGAGGTACGGGAAACTCAGGACCGTTCCGAGCACCTCGCAGTCGAACGGGGCCCCGACGTCGGGATTGGCTGAATCGCAGATGCCGAGGACGCCGCCGATATTGAGAAGCTGGATCGTGTCGCCGGGCTGCAGCGACGTCGGCAAATGACCCGAGTAGCCGCGCAGTGCCTTGCGATGGCCGAGCGCGCCGACAATGACGTCGCCCTCGTTGACCGTGGCCATTCGACCCGAGGTCAGTTCGAGCTGGTTGTAGCGCGATTTGCTGTTCAGCACCCGTGCGGCGACGAGCACACCCTCCTCGCACGGGATGTCCTTTGACAACCGCAGTTCCGACGTCAGGTCGTTGTGCTGTGCAACGGAAGCGATCTTGTCGACGACGACGCTTTTCATCATCAGTGTCCGCCGGCTCGCGTTTGCAGGATCCCGGGGAGCGACAGCACGCGCGCATAGCCGAGCGCGTCGGCCGGAGTCCATTCGCCGGCGGCCTCACCGTAGACGCCCTTGGTCGCGGCGAGCAGCGAGTGCTCGGACTCGACGCCGTCGATGAACAGCTGACCCGGGCGCAGGGTGAAGTTGACCGTGCCGGTGACCCGCCGCTGGGACGACATCAGCAGCGCCTCGATGTCGCTGCACACGAGATCGAGTTGCTTGCCCTCGTGCACGAGATCGCCGTAAACAGCGGCCACGCTGTCCTTGATGCGCGCCTGGTAGGCGCTGAGCACGAGCTTCTCGAGTTCGCGGTGCGCCGTGATCAGCGTGATGGCCGCAGGGGCCTCGAATGCTACGCGGCCCTTCGTTCCGAGCACGGTATCGCCAAGGTGGATGCCGCGACCGATGCCGTAGCTGCCCGCGAGCTTCTCGAGCGCCTCGATGAGCCTGACCGGTGGCAGAGACTCGCCATCCAGCCTGGATGGAACGCCCTTGCGGAACTCGAGCGTATGCCGGGACGGTGGCTGCGGGTCGGTGAATGCATGGGCAGAGAGCACCCAGGCCGACTCCGGAATCGACCGGGCCGACGTCAGCGTCTCCTGCCCGCCGATGGTGATGCCCCAGAGGCCGCGGTTGATCGAATAGGCCGATCCCTGTGGCGGCAGTGGCAGGTCGTGCTCCTCCAGATAGGCGAGTTGCTCGTCGCGAACCCAGCTGTTATCGCGCACGGGCGCGAGCACTTCGAGACCCGGGTTCAGCGTGTTCAACGCAACCTCGAACCGGACCTGGTCGTTGCCGGCCGCGGTGCAGCCGTGTGCCACCGTCGTCGCGCCGCGTTCCTGCGCGACGGACGCAAGCTTGGCCGCCTGCAGGCCGCGTTCCGCGCCGACGCACAGCGGGTACGCGTTGCCCCGCAGAACGTTCCCCGCAACAAGATAGCGAATAACCGTGTCGAAGAATTCCTGCTTGGCATCGATCAGCACGTGCTCGATTGCACCGAGCGCCAGCGCGCGTTCCTCGAGCGATGCAGCGGCGGCAGCGTCAATGCCGCCCGTGTCCACACAGGCCGTGACGACGTCGCGACCGTAGTTCTCCCTGAGCCAGGGCACGCAGAACGAGGTGTCGAGGCCGCCCGAGAAGGCGAGAATGATGGGGGAGTTGTCCTTGCTCACTGTAGTCTCCTGTCAGGGCCGCGTTGCATGTTCGATGCGCGTCACCAGGTTTTTCTGTGCATGGGCCGATTCGGTCGCCACGAACACCGTGTCGTCACCCGCGATCGTGCCGACCATGCCCGGCCAGCCACTGCGATCGAGGGCAAGCCCGACGCGTTGCGCCGCGCCGATGCCCGTGCGGATGACGAGCAGGTTCGGGCCGGCAGGGGTGATCGTCCGCAGCAGGTCGGCCACCGCGGCCACCCGGGCATCGCTGTCATCGCCTGCCGCCGGCAATTCGTAGCCCGCCGCGGTCTTGATGGCGCCGAGTTCCTTGAGGTCCCGGCTCACGCTCGACTGCGTTGCATGGAAGCCACGGTCGCCGAGGGCTCGCACGAGCGTCGCCTGCGTGGTCGCAGGATGCCTGGCCAGCAGCTCGCGGATCGCCGCGCGCCGCTGGATCTGTTCTGCACTGGCGGGGGGCATCAGATCTTAACCTGAATAAGTATGCGCATATTTTGACCATAATGCGCATATATTGTCAACCCCCGCGCCCCGCTTTCGCGCGCCGTCGAATGCGTTACACTGCGCGGCCTTCGAGCGAATGGAGAATTTCGTTGAGTCTGCCTGAATGCGTGGAAATAGCGACCGGCGAGCCGCCGGTCGGCAGCGTGATCTGGTTGCACGGACTCGGGGCCGACGGCCACGACTTCGAACCGATCGTCCCCGAGTTGCACCTGCCGGACGAGTTGCCCCTGCGCTTCGTGTTCCCGCACGCGCCCGTGCGTCCCGTCACCATCAACGGCGGCATGGCCATGCGCGCCTGGTACGACATCATCAGCCTCGATGCCGAGGGCCGCGCCGATGCAGACGGCGTGCGTGAGAGCACGGCGATCCTCGAAGCACTGATTGCCCGCGAGATTGAACGCGGTATCGCCCCGGAGCACATCGTGATCGCGGGATTCTCGATGGGCGGTGCGGTGGCGATCAACACGGCACTGAATACGAACCACAAACTGGCTGGATTGATGGCGCTGTCGACCTACCTGCCGCTACCGCAGGAACTCGACGACACCACGGGCAGTCGGGACCTCCCGGTTTTCATGGCGCACGGCACGTTCGACCCGATGTTGCCGATGCAGCTCGGCAAGATGTCGTTCGAACGGTTGACGGAAGCGGGCTTCACGATCGAATGGCACGAGTACCCGATGCCGCACGCCGTCTGTGCCGAGGAGATCCAGGCTATTCGGGCGTGGCTGCTGACAGTTTTCGGCGCTGTCAGGTCAGTATGATCGACAGCTGCATTACCAGCAGCATCGCCATTGTCACGAGTCCGCCCAGCAACAGGCTGGCCAGCCATTTGCCCAGGGCCGATGCGTGCCTGATACCTGCACAGATTGGTAGCGCCGGCAACAACAGCGCATAAGCCACGGGAAACACCACGCGTGCCAGCCGCGGATACCGGAAGAACCAGGACCGCATCTCCGGCCTGTCCAGGTATTGTTGCGCGATTACCTCGATCGTGCCGAGCCTTTCAGCTGCCCGGGTCGCCGCGGCCTCGCGCGCAACACCGTGCTCGGCGGCTTCACTTTCGATATCGACGAGGTGATCGCCCAGCTCCGCAACCGCGCGAGCCACAAAACGAGGTGCAATGCCCGCGTGCAGCAAGCGCCCGCGCAGGGTGTCGAGATCTTGCCTAGCCATGGCTCGGCGCGCCCAGCGACGCATTGATTCCCGACTGGATTCTCTGCCATTCAGCCTGCAATCGCTCCAGTCGCCGCTTTCCCTTCGCAGTCAACGAGTAATAGACGCGTGTCCGGCCCTTTACGGCTTTGCGCTTTGCCTTCAGGGCCCCGCTTCTCTCCAGGCTGTGCAAGACGGGATAGATGACACCTTCGCCGAGTGAGATCGCCTCGCCGGTCGCCAGGCGTATCGACTTCACCAGTTCATACCCGTACATCTCGCGTTGTGCCAGGAGGCGCAGGAGCAGGAGTTCGGGGACACCGCTCATGAAAGGAGGATTCGTTTGACCCATGGCAGGACTGGCCGTGCAA
>JARRMH010000138.1:0-7832 GCA_037386205.1 Woeseiaceae bacterium
CCAAGGATAGCCTGGCCCAGCTCCAGGAGCAGCCGACGCAGGCCCAACTGGCCTCGGCCGAGGCCCAGGTGGCCAGCGCCCAGTACCAATTGTCCCAGCTCGAGGCTCAGCCCAACGCGCAAGCCGTGGCTTCGGCCCAGGCTTCCCTGGAGCAGGCCCAGGTGGGCCTGACCCAGGCCCAGGAGCAGCTCAGCGGGGCGGCGATCACGGCGCCCGTCGCCGGCACCATCACGGCCGTCAACGTCCAACCGGGCGACGCGGTTGCTTCGGGTACGCCGGCCCTGGTCCTGGTTCCCGACGTGCCCCCCGTGGTCGAGGCCAACGTGGGCGAGGTGGACGTGGCCAGCCTGGCTGTTGGACAGCCGGTCCACCTCAGCTTTAACGCGCTGCCGGGGCGGGTCATCAGCGGCACGGTGACCTCCATCGCCCCCACCGCCACCAGTGTCGGTGGGGCGGTGGCCTACCAGGTCAAGATCGGCTTTACGCCGGGCCGGCTGCCTGTGCGGCTGGGAATGACGGCCAACGTCGCCATCGTGATCGCCAGCGCCGACAATGCCTTGCTGGTCCCCAGCCGGGCCATCACGGCCGACCGCCAGGCCAACAAGTACTATGTCACGCGCCAACTGCCTGACGGAACCCAGCAACGGCTCGAGGTCCGCATCGGCCTGCACAACGATACCCAGACCCAGATCGTGCAGGGTGTGAGTGCCGGCGACAAGCTGGTGTTGCCCCAGGTATCGGGCACGACGACGTCCGGTACCAGCACGGGCAGCTTTCGCGGGCTGGGCGGCCTGAATGGTGGGCGGCCGCCCGGCAGTGGCGGATCTGGCGGAGGGGGCCAGCCATGAGCGTTACTGGGAACGGATCCGGTAGCGACGGTGGCAACGGCAGCGCCCCGGCCATCATCGACGTCGAGGACGTGACCAAGGTCTACCACATGGGCGAGATCGAGGTCCGCGCCCTACGCGGGGTCTCCTTTCGAATCAGCCGCGGTGAGTTCCTGGCCATCATGGGGCCATCGGGCTCGGGCAAGTCGACGCTGATGAACGTCCTCGGCTGCCTGGACCGGCCCACCGACGGTGCCTATCTGTTGAATGGCCAGGACGTGAGCCGCATGAAGGATCGGCAGTTGGCCCACATCCGCAACCGCGAGATTGGCTTTGTTTTTCAGCAATTTAACCTGCTGGCCCGCACCCCGGCCCTGCGCCAGGTAGAGCTGCCGATGCTTTACGCCGGGGTAGGGGCCAGGGAGCGCCACGAGCGAGCGCAACAGGCCTTCTGCCTTGCCGACATTCTTCGTCTTGAGACTGTGAACTTCCGCTGCCACGGCGACTTCCGGACCTCGTTACGTGTTAAGGAACACACGATGCCAGCAGGGCCACGACGATACTGTGATTCAAGTCTCAGCTGAAACCAGTTTTGCTATTCCAATCAGGAAATTGCGGTCTTTATTTACCAGATGGACACAGCGGGCAGCTAGAGCCCGCCGAGCCACTCGTCGTCGGAGCCTTCGTTGACCCCTTCGAACAGCGGCGTGCTCAGGTACCGCTCGCCGGTATCGGGCAGCATCGCGAGGATGACCGAGCCTTTGGGTGCCTCCTCGGCGATGTCGAGGGCGGTCGCCAGGGTGGCACCCGACGAGATACCCGTAAAGATGCCTTCCCGCGCCGCGAGTTCTCGGGAGACTTCGATCGAGCGGTCGTCGGTGACAGCCCGCAGTTCATCGAAGATCTCGCGGTCGAGCACGTCGGGGATGAAATCCGGGGTCCAGCCCTGGATCTTGTGGGGCTGCCATTCCTTCCCCGCCAGCAGCGATGCGCCGGCCGGCTCGGTGGCCACGATCGTAACGTCAGGGCGCGCAGCCTTGACGAACTGGCGCGCGAGAAACCAGCCGTGCTCTGCGGCCAGTTCCTCGGCCTTCTTCACCATGCCCGTGCCACGCTCGGCTGCCGGCGTCAGGATCACTTTCGCACCGAGGCCGCGCATGACCTTGCGTCGCTCGATCGAGAAGGAATCCGCCATCGTCGCGACGAACGGATGCCCCTTGGCCGCGCACACCATGGCGAGCGCGATGCCGGTATTGCCGGACGTCGCCTCGACGACCGTCTGGCCCGGCTGCAGCGTGCCTTTCTTCTCAGCATCGTTGATGATGGCAAACGCGAGGCGATCCTTGACCGATGCCATCGGGTTGAAGGATTCCACCTTGACGTTCATGTCGACGTGATCCGGCCCCATCCGGTTGAGGCGAACCACGGGCGTGTTGCCGATCGTTTCGAGGATATTGTTGTAAATCATTTGTTGTTTCCCATTTGCAAACCCCTACCCCTGTTTAGCACAAATCAGAGGGTCTTGCGCATCGCGCGCCACCGGCGCCGGTGACGTGGCCGCTGCGGACCGGCCGCCCGCCGCCGCGACCTCACCGACGATCAGGATCGCGGGTGGCTCGATCCGTCGCGCATCCTTGATCAACTGCAGTTGCCCGAGCCGGCCCCGGACGACCCGCTGATCAGGAAGGGTGCCGCGTTCGACGATCGCAACAGGCGTATCGGGTGCACGACCATGCGCAATGAGCTGGTTCATGAGATCGCCGAAACGTGCCACGGCCATGTAAAACACGAGCGTCTGTCGGTCGCGCGCAAGCGATCGCCAGTCGAGCGAGTCCACCGAGTCTTTGCCGTGAGCCGCCACGAACACGACGGACTGGGACGCATCACGATGCGTCAGCGGGATCCCTGCGGAGGCTGCACAGCCGGCTGCCGCGGTGATGCCCGGTACGACCTCGGCGGCGAGACCGGCCTCCCGGAGCGCCTGCAGTTCCTCGCCGCCACGGCCGAAGACGAACGGGTCTCCGCCTTTCAGGCGACAGACGTGCTTGCCCGCCCGGACCAGCGCGACCAGCTTGTCGTTGATCGCTGCCTGGCTGTTGAGCCGGCAACCCGGCTTTTTGCCGACGGCGACGAAATCCGCGTCGCGTCGCGCGAGCGCAAGAACCTCCGCCGACACGAGGCGATCGTGGAGGATGACGTCTGCCGTCTGCATGATGCGCAGCGCACGCACCGTCAGCAGGTCGGGATCGCCGGGTCCTGCGCCGACGAGCCACGCCTTGCCGGGGGCGCGTGGTGCCGAGTCTGAATTCACCAGGAGCTCCGCGACGGCGCGCTCTGCCCGGTCGAACTGCCCGCCCATCGCGAGACGCGGCACCTCGCCGGCGAACAGCCTTTCCCAGAAGTGCCGCCGGTCTGCGATCCGGCCGATGCGCGCTTTCACCTGCAGGCGCCAGCGCTCCGCAAGCTCGGCCAGCCTGCCGAACTCGGTGGGCAACAGGAGCTCGATCTTCTCGCGCACGGTCCGCGCCAGCACGGGCGCGGCCCCGCCGGATGAGATTGCGACGAGTAACGGGCTGCGATCGACAATCGCCGGCGTGATGTAACTGCAGTTATCGAGATCGTCGACGCTGTTGCAGAACAGCCTGCGCGCCGCGGCTGCCGCGGCGACGCAGGCGTCGACGGCTGGCCTGCCGGTCGCCGTAACGACGAGCCAGCGGTCGTCGAGGTCGGTCGGCAGGAATTCGCGCTCGGCGAGCGACGATGCCTGCGACTCGATGAATGACCGCATCGCAGGGCTGACGGACGGAGCGACAATACCCAGCTCGGCGCCCGCGGCGCGCAACAGGCGCGCCTTGCGCAGTGCAACGTCGCCGCCCCCGACGACCAGGCAGGGCTTGCCCCGAAGATCCAGAAAACCCGGAAAAAAATCCATCTCAGCGATCCCGAACGATGCGTGAGCCGTCACTATAGCCAGCGCTCCTGACGAGCAAAAAGACGGTTAATTTCTGCCTTTATAGCCTGACGTTATATGATGGGCCGTCGGGATACCGAGACCGCCCGAGCCCGATTGAAACTGAACCCGGGATTGGCGGTCTGATAAATCATTGCACCCGACGAAGGCCCATGAAACTTCAGCAGCTGAAATATCTACTGGCGATCGCGGACAACGGTCTTAACATCACCGCCGCAGCCGAACGCATGTATACCTCGCAGCCCGGCGTCAGCAAGCAGCTGAAGTTGCTCGAGGAAGAACTCGGACTGCAGCTGTTCTCGCGCAAGGGCAAGAGTCTCGACGGCATAACGCCGGCCGGTGAACGCGTCATCGAACGGGCTCGTGTCATCATGCGCGAGGTCGAGAATATTCGCAGCCTGGCATCCGAGTACTTCGAGGAAGCCGATGGCTCGCTGTCGATCGGGACGACGCATACGCAGGCGCGATACGTGCTGCCGGAGATCATTGCCGCATTTCGTGAGCGCTTTCCGGACATCAGCCTGAACCTGCACCAGGGCACGTCCGAGCAGATCGCCGACATGGTCGCGGGCAACAAGATCGATTTCGCGATTGCCACGGGCGCGCAGGACCTGTTCGAGGACCTGCTGCTCGTGCCGAGCTATCGCTGGGATCGTTCGATCATCGTGCCGCGGGATCATCCCCTGACCAAACTCGAACGCAAGCTCACGCTGCACGACCTCGTCGACTATCCGCTGGTGACCTACGTATTCAGTTTCAGTGGCGAGTCATCGCTGAAGCGTGCATTCGCCGCCGAAGGCCTGGAGCCGAACGTCGGTTTCACCGCGCGCGACGCGGATGTCATCAAGACATACGTCCGCATGGGACTCGGCGTCGGGATCGTTGCCAGCATGGCCGCGGATTGCGCCGACCGGAAGGATCTCGAGGTGATCGACGCCGAGGGACTGTTCCCGCGAAGCACGACCTGGATCGGCTATCGCAAGGAAACGGTCTTGCGCCGCTACATGGTTGAATTCATCCAACTGTTTGCCGAACACATCTCACCGGCACAACTCGCCGATCTGCAGCGTGCCGGGACGCAGGAAGCCATCGATGCGTTGTTTCGCGATGCGCGGCTGCCGTTCCGCGACGGCTGCGGCGACAAGATAACGGCAGCCGCCTAGCCCGAACCCGTCCGCAGCGCGTCATCGCCGAATGGCATCTCGTGCAGGCCGCACTCACGCTTCAGGCCGCGGAAACGGGTTTCCTCAATCGATTCGACCTCGGCCAGGGACCGCGTCGAGTGCACATCACCGATGGAAATATAGCCCTTGTCCCACAGCGGGTGGTACGGCATGTCGTGCCGGCGCAGATACTCGTAGACGTCGCGATCGGACCAGTCGGCGATCGGGTGCACCTTGTAGCGCTCACCCGATCGCTGCACGAAGTTCGTGTGCGCGCGGGAACCGGACTGTACCCGACGCAGGCCGGCAAACCACGTGCCGACGTCGAGTTCGTCGAGGGCGCGCTCCATCGGCTCGATCTTGTTCTCGCGGTTGTAGTCGTTCAGACCGTCGAGTCCCTGCTCCCAGCGCCTGCCGTGCCGCGCCTCCTGCCATGCCGGCGAGACCGCCGGCCGGTAGACCTTGAGATTCAGGCCGAGCCGGTCGCGGAGTGCGTCGGCAAAGCGGTAGGTCTCGGGAAACAGGTAGCCCGTATCGACGAGCACGACGGGAATGCCGGGCGCCTGTTGCGTCACGAGATGCAGCATGACCGCCGACTGGGCGCCGAAGCTCGAGCTGACGATGTGATTGGACGGCAGGTTGTCGAGCGCCCAGGCGATGCGATCTTCAGCGCGCATGGACCTGGCTTCCGGCAATGATGGCCGGCACGACGCCGGCGCGGACGAGGAAATCGCCGAAATGCTCGCAGGGCTTGCGTTCGGCGGCATAACGGGCGAGCAGGGGCCGCAACGCGTCCAGGATCTCGGCCTCGTTGGCATTGTCGAGGTACGGAGCACCCAGGCGCTCCCCGGCGAAGCCGGCCCCGAGAAACAGCGAGTAACGCCCCGGGGCCCTCCCGACCAGGCCGATTTCGGCGATGTAGGGGCGTGCGCACCCGTTCGCGCACCCGGTCATGCGGGTAGTGATCGGAACGTCGGTGAGCCCCAGGCCGGCCAGCTCGGCGTCGAGACGGTCGATCAGGTCCGGCAGATATCGCTCGCTCTCGGCCATGGCAAGACCGCAGGTCGGGAAGCCGACGCAGGCCATCGAATTCAGACGCAGCTTCGTGGCCTGGAGCGTATTGTCGATACCGTAGTCGCGGAGTGTCCCGGCGACAGCATCCCGGTCGCGAGCCGCCACCTTGCTGATGATCAGGTTCTGGTTCGGCGTGAGGCGAAACTCGCAGCGATGCTGCCCGGCGACCGCTCGCAGACCACTCAGCAACCGGCGTTCGCCGCTGTCATCGACGCGACCGTTTTGCACGAACAGCGTGTAATGCCAGGCACCGGTATCGTCTTCGTGCCAGCCATAGCCGTCGCCGTTCGCGACGAACGAGAACTTGCGCGTTGCGCCCAGCACCACGCCGGCGCGCCGCTCGACTTCCTCGCGAAACCAGTCGAGGCCGCGATCGTCGATCGTGTATTTGAGCCGTGCGTGCTTGCGATTCTCGCGGTCGCCAAAGTCGCGCTGCGTCGTAACGACAGCTTCGGCAACCGGGATCACCTCGTCGGGACGGCAGAATCCGATTGTGTCCGCCAGGCGCGGATACGTCGCCGTCTCGCCGTGCGTCATGCCCATGCCGCCACCGACGGTTACGTTGAAACCTGCGATAGCACCGTTCTCGACGATCGTGATGAAACCGAGATCCTGCGCATAAACGTCGACGTCGTTTTGCGGCGGCACGACGAACGCCACCTTGAACTTGCGCGGCAGGTAGGTATCGCCATAGAGCGGCTCGGCGTCGTCCCGGGTCGACGAGACTTTCTCGCCATCCAGCCAGATTTCGTGGTACGCGGCGGTCGCCGGCGACAGGTGTATCGACAGCGCCTCGGCGTGTGCCTGCACCTCACGGTGGACCCGTGACAGTGCCGGCAACGGCGGCGCCATCACGTTGCGATTGACGTCGCCACAGGCCGCCAGCGTGTCCAGTGCCGTCCGGTTGATGTCGGCGATCGTTTGCCTGAGGTTGCGCTTGATCACGCCGTGGAACTGCACGGCCTGGCGCGTCGTCAGCCGGATGGAGTCTCTGGCGTGCGACCGGGCGATGCGATCCATGCCCAGCCACTGGGACGTCGTCAACAGGCCGCCGGGGATGCGAGCCCGGATCATGAAGCTGTACGCGGGCTCGAGTTTGCGGCGCTTGCGTTCACTGCGTACATCCCGATCGTCCTGCTGGTAAATGCCGTGAAACTTCGACAGCTGGGTATCGGCTTCCGAGATCGCGCCAGTCAGCGGATCGGCCAGGCTCTCGAGCAACGTGCCACGCAGGTGGCGGCTTTGTGCCTTGATCTTCTCGACGTCTGCTGGCTTGCCCGCCATCAGTAGACGTCCCGCTGGTAGCGCCCGGAACGGCGCAACTCGCGCAAGTGCGTCGCCGCCGCTTCCCGGTCGGTGCCGCCGAATTCGGCGAGGATGCCGAGCAAAGCGGTCTCGACGTCGGGTGCCATTCGCGCGGCATCGCCGCAGACGTAGATGGCCGCGCCCCTCTCTATCCAGCGGAACAACTCGGCACCCTGCTCCCGCAGGCGGTCCTGTACGTACCCTTTCTTGTGCCCGTCGCGCGAAAAAGCCACATCGAGGCGGTCGAGATGGCCGCGCTCTAGATGCCGCTGCCACTCGAGCTGATACAGGAAATCATCCGCAAAACTGCGGTCGCCGAAGAACAGCCAGTTGCCGCCTGTGGCCTGTTGTTCCGCACGCTCCTCGACGAACGCGCGGAACGGGGCAACGCCCGTGCCGGGGCCGATCATGACGACGGGAACGTCAGGGTCGGGCAGCAGGAAACGCGGGTTTTTCTCGACGTAGACGGAAACGCTTTCGCCCGGGACGAGG
>JARRMH010000139.1:0-6058 GCA_037386205.1 Woeseiaceae bacterium
TGGTCGTTGACATCCAGGACATCGGCACGCGCTTTTACACCTATAACTCCACGATGGGCGAAGCGATGGTGGCAGCGGCCGAGCACGGCCAGCGCTTCGTGGTGCTCCACCGGCCCAACCCGATCAATGGCGTCGACGTTGCCGGGCCCGTGCTCGACGACGGCAAACAGTCGTTCGTCGGCTTCCATACGCTGCCCGTTCGCCACGGCCTGACCATCGGCGAGCTGGCCCTGCTGTTCCGCGCCGAGCTCGGCCTCGACCTCGATCTGCACGTCGTGCGCATCGCGGGCTGGCAACGCGCCGACTGGTTCGACGAGACGGGCCTCGCCTGGGTCGACCCGTCGCCCAACATGCGCAGTCTCGCGGCGGCCACGCTGTATCCGGGCATTGGCCTGCTCGAGACCACCAACATGTCGGTCGGCCGCGGCACCGCCACGCCGTTCGAACTGATCGGGGCGCCGTGGCTCGACGCCGACGAGTTCGCCGCAAGCCTCGAGGAACTGGCGCTGCCGGGCATTCGTTTTGCGCCCGTGCATTTCACGCCCGACGCCAGTACGTTTGCCGGCGAGCGATGCCATGGCGTGCGGTTCACGCTGACGGATCGCGATGGATTCGAACCGGTGCGTACCGGCCTCGCGATTGCCACGCTGCTGGTGCGCGACTACCGCGAGCACTGGCAGACCGACCGCTACATCCGCCTGCTCGGCAACGAAGCGGCACTTGCCGCGCTGCTCGCGGGCGATGACGTCGCCGGGATCCGGCAAACCTACGAAGAAGGACTCGCGGCCTTCCGCCAACGGCGCGCCACCTATCTCCTGTACGACTGACCTCACTCGTCGTCTCCGTACGCGGCGCGCACGCGATGCTTCTGCGCACTCACCCATTTGAAATAGTCGCGCAGCGACAGCCGCGACGCCGCCGCGTCGTCGAGCAGCACAGTCACCTGCTCATGCATCTGCAATATCGTGGCCGGCCACAAGGCCGAGACCGGGCCCTCGACGAGCTGCCTCACCGCCTCTGCCTTGCTGTCGCCCGTGGCCAGCAGCAGGATCTCCCGCGCATCCATGATCGTGCCGATACCCATCGTGATGGCCAGTTGCGGCTGCTCTTGCGGATCGTCGAAAAACTGGCGATTGGCCTCGATCGTCTCCCGCGTCAGGGTCTTGATCCGCGTGCGCGATCGCAGGCTGGACGCCGGCTCGTTGAAGCCGATGTGCCCGTTGCGGCCAATGCCGAGTACCTGCAGATCGATACCGCCCCGATCTGCGATGCGGGCCTCGTAAGCCGGTCCCACGTCGCGCGGGTCGACGCCCGGCGGACAGTCGGGAAGAAACGTATTGGCCTGGTCGATGTCGACATGGTCGAACAGCTCGCGCTGCATGTAGGTCCGGTAACTTTGCGGCGAATCCGGCGCGAGCCCGATGTATTCGTCGAGATTGAACGTACTGGCGTCGCTGAACGACAGGCCGTTTTCGCGGTGCTCGCGAACCAGCTCCCGGTACATGGCCTGCGGCGTGCTGCCCGAGGCAAGACCCAGCACGGCATCCGGCTTGCTGCGCAGCAGGTCGCCGAGGATGCTCGCACCCTGCAGCGCAACGGCGGCACTGTCGTCGAGGATTACGACGTCCATATCAGCTGCAGCGCTCCGGCTCGCCGTCGATGAAACTGTGCGTCACGTGCAGCTCGGCATCCAGCGCAACGAGGTTGGCGCGGTAGCCTGGCCTGACATAGCCGAGACGATCACTCGCGCCGAGTGCGTGGGCCGGGTACGTCGCCGCCATGCGGAGCGCTTCCCGGACATCGGCAAGGCCGCTCTTCACCACGAATCTCACCGCATCGATCATACCGATATCGCTGCCGGCCAGGGTGCCGTCGTCCGTGACGCAGCGGCCGCCGATCGCACTGACGCGGATCCCGTGAAGGACGAACTCGCGGCTGTCGGATCCCACCGTTGGCATCGCGTCGGTGACGAGGAAGACCTTGCCCCGCGGCTTGGCGCGCAGGGCAATGCCGAGCGACGCCGGGTGGACGTGATGGCCATCGGCGATTACGCCCGCGAACGTGTCCGGATCGTCGAGCGCGGCGCCGACGACGCCGGGCTCGCGGCCGGTCAGCTGCGACATTGCATTGAAGAGATGCGTGAACCCGACCAGTCCGCAGTCGATCGCGCCGCGCACCTCGGCATAGCTCGCCTGGCTGTGCCCGGCAAATACGCGGATTCCCGATGCGGCGAGCTGCCGTATCGACGCGCCGTCCACCTTTTCGGGCGCAAGCGTGACCAGCGTGTAGCCCGTCCCCAGCGAGCACAGCAAATCCAGCGCCGCACTGTCGAGCCCGCGCATCTGTGCCGCGTCGTGCACGCCGCGACGCTCGGGATTGAGATGCGGTCCCTCGAGATGGATACCAATGATGCCCGGCACACCGACGGCGATCGCCTCGCGAACCGCTTCGATGGCCGCCTGCATCGTTGCCGTATCGTCGCTGATCAGCGTCGGCAGGCAGGCCGTCGTCCCGAACGGGCGATGCGCCGCGGCCATCGTGCGCAGTGTCTCGACCGTCGGCGCATCGTTGAACAGGACGCCGCCGCCACCGTTCACCTGCAGGTCGACGAACCCGGGCGCAAGGGTCAGGCCCGCGAGATCGATCGTCTCGTCGACCGGTGCCCCGCCGACGTCCGTGCCGACCGCGGCGACGGTCGCGCCGTCGAGAACGACATCGGCCCCGGCGATCAGCGCATCACCGTCGAACAGGTCGCAGCCTGTCAGCAAGCGCCGCGTCATGATTGTCTCACCTCGCCTCCCGGGCCGGCCGGTCGAACCGTGCGGCCACAATGCCGGCCGCCAGTGTAACCAGCGAGCCGCAGAGTGCATACCAGGCCCAGTGCACCGCGGTCATATAGGCCACGCTCGAGAGCACGGCCACGCCGATGACGAATCCCGTGAGGGCGGCGCGCTGTCGGACCTGCGGTGCAAAGACACCGAGGAAATAAAGCCCGAGGACCGGGCCCGCCGCGAAACCGCTGATCTTGAGCACGTTGGCGACGATGCTCTCGTTGCTGACCAGCATGCCGAAGGCGAGCGCGATACCGGTCTGGATGACGCCGAACGCGATCGTGGCGAGGCGGCCCATGCGCAGCCCGGCCGCCTCGTCGGCCCCGGCGGCCCGCAGAGGCAGCCAGATGTCGTTGACGAACGCGGCCGCCGACGAGTTGAGCGAACTCGACAACGTGGACATGGCCGCGGCAAACACCGCCGCGAGCGTGAAGCCGAGCAGGCCGACCGGCATGTAGTACACGATGAAGTGCGCGAACAGCTGGTCGTTGCGCAGGTCGGTTTCCGAGCCCCCCAGCAGGCTCGCGAGGCCGACGCCGATCAGCAGGAAGAGCGCGAACTGCACCAGCACGATGAAGCCGCTCAGGCCGAGCGCCAGTGCCGCCTGCTGCTGGCCACGCGCGGACAGGTAGCGCTGGACCATCATCTGGTCGGTACCGTGGGTCGCCGCCGTCAGGAACGCGCCACCGGCGAGACCTGCCCAGAACGTCATCCCGGGCGCGACCAGGCTGAAGTCGAAGTCGAGGATGCGCAGCTTGTCTTCGGCCACGGCGAAATCGCGCAGGGCATCGAGGCCACCGGGTGTTTCCCCGACAATGATCGTCGCGGCGGCAACGGCACCCAGCATGTAGATCACGAACTGGATGCAGTCGTTCCAGATCACCGAGCGGGCGCCGCCGATGAACGTGTAGACGATGGTGACGGCGCCGATGACGATGACGCTGACGCCGAGATCGAGCCCCAGCACGATCTGCAGCACGAGCGCCGTCAGGAAGAGTCGCAGGGCATCGCTGGCATTGCGCGTCAGGAGAAAAAGGCTCGACACAACGCGCCGGCTGGTGGCCCCGAAGCGGGTATCGAGGACCTCGTAGGCCGTGAACGGGCGGCCCCTGAAGTACAGTGGCAGCAGGATGACGATCACGCCGAGCCGCCCGACGATGTAGCCGAACGTGATCTGCAGGAACGTCAGGTTGCCGCCCGCCGCCGCCGCGAGGCCCGGAATGCTCAGGAAGGTGACGGTGCTGGTTTCGGTCGCGACAATCGACAGCAGCAGGGCACCCCACGGCAGGGAGCGGTCGCCGAGGAAGTAGCGATCCGCTGTCTGCTTGCCACGTCCGATCCACACGCCGAGGCCGAGGACCGCCAGCATGTAGACGATGACGATGCCTGCGTCGATCCCGCCGATGTTAATCGACATGCGCGCCTTCCAGCACCACGACGTCGTCGTAAACGCGCGGCTCGAAGCGCTCGACCTCCCCTGCGGCGTTCATCAGCGGGAACTGGTAGACGGGCTCGAGGCGCGCGCGCCAGCCGCCACTGTCCTGCCGCTCGACCCGCACGTCGAGGTAACCGTAATGCCGGCCGCCCTCGAGCAGGATGCCATCGTCGCTCCAGCGTTCCGGGGCATCGGTGTCCGCGAGGAAGACGCGCTGCGGGTTGTCTGCCAGCGGGTCCGGGCCGCGCAGGCCGTCGCCCGCGATACCGACCGTGAAAAAATGCACCGAGTGCGGCGCCGTCTCACCAGCCTCGCGCTCTTCGGTGCCGACGACAACCGAGTGCTCGTACATCTCGTCGTGCCCGTTGAAGACGGCATCCACGCCGTACCTGAGGAACAACGGCGTCAGTGCGCGCAGCGGCAGGCCCGACGAGAAGTTCTGACCGTCCCCGACACCGGGCGGCCGGCCGTGGATGCCCGAGGTATACGGTGATGGGTGGAACATGACGAAGGTGAAGGCCTTCTCCCGCTGCGCCTCGGCGAGGGCGCGCTCGAGCCACTCGTACTGTGGCGAGGACGGCTGCCAGGGAGGCGCCATGTTGTCGAGATACCAGTTCGTGTCCTGCGGCGATCGCTCGGGCAGACCGTTGTTCGTGTCGATCACGATCAGCGCGACGGGTCCGTGTTCGTGGACGTAAAAAGGCTCGCGCTCGAAGTAAGCACGGAAGCGTGCCAGCGCGCGGGACACGCCAATCTCACCGTAGCCGCCGAGATCGCCGGGCCCGCCGTAGTAGTCGTGATTGCCGAGCGCCGGCACGATCAGTGTCGTGGCGGCGACCGGTCCGTTGTGGCGCCAGAACTCGTCCCAGTCGCGCTGCTCCCCGCCCGATTCGACGAGATCCCCGGCAATGGCGATGAATTCGGGTCGCCGGGCGGCGATGGCCTCCAGGTTCGCCGCATAGCCCGTGGTCTGATCCACAAGATAACGCCGGTCCTCATTGTCTGCCGCCGGCCAGGCGACGTGGGCGCCCGTCGATTCCGGCTCGGTCTCAACGTCGGCGTACACGACGAAGTGCGCGGCGTCGGGAGACGGCGTGCGCACGAGCACGGCGGCACGATCTTCCTCCTGCTGAATGGCGAGCCGGTATTCGGCGCCGGGTTCCAGGTTGTCGATCGCAACACTGTGACGCCACGGGACGGGTCCCGCACCATCGAGGTCGCCGAACTCGGCCAGGTGATACGCGAGTTCGCAGGCACGCCGCGGTTCGCTGGTCAGCAGCGTGCCGTCCGGCGCCCGGACGCTGCCCGCCGCGCCGGATTCGGAAAACCACGTGATCGTCGCGCGGTTGGCGGCGAGGTCCGCAACGTAGGGGCGAACCCGGAACGCGCTCGACGCGCGCGCAACCGGCCTCGACGACGCATCGGCATAGGCGGCGACGCGCCGGTCCCAGCCCGGCAACCAGCGCGCTTCATTACGGTCGGGCGGCGAGTTGGCAACGCGCAGTGCAAGGCGCGCGGCGGCCGCCTGGCTGAAGAGTTCCACCAGTTGCGCGTCGTCGTCGGTCGCATCGGGTGCGATGTCGCCGAGCACCTGCACGAGCCCCCAGCCCTCGCCCGCATAGCGCTCGCGCGGATTGCTGCCGAGGCCCTTGAAGTTGAAGTAGTCGATGACCGCGAACAGCCCGCGCGGCGTACCGAGCAGGCGCTGCAGGATCTCGGTCAGCCGCTCTTTGTCCTCGAGTTCGAGTGCATTCCAGCGGGATGCAAAGCTCGCGACGATATAGCGCGACTG
>JARRMH010000140.1:0-6053 GCA_037386205.1 Woeseiaceae bacterium
GCGCAAGTCGCTGGTGCTGCTGAAGAACGAAAACGGCTTGCTGCCGCTCGCGCCGGACGTCGACGTACTCGTCACCGGCGATGGCGCGCACAACATCGGCAAGCAGAGCGGTGGCTGGACGCTCAACTGGCAGGGCACCAACAACCTGCGCGAACATTTCCCCAACGGCGAGTCGATCTTCGAGGGCATTCAGGCGGCGGTGACGGCATCGGGCGGGACGGCGGTGCTCAGCGATGACGGCCGCTATGATTCGAGGCCGGACGTCGCGATCGTCGTCTTCGGCGAAGACCCTTACGCCGAAGGTGTCGGCGATCGTGGCCACGTGGCCTACGATTCCGAGGACGGGCTCGAGCTGCTGACGCGCCTCCAGGGCGACGGTGTTCCGACGGTGAGCGTCTTCATCTCGGGGCGCCCGTTGTGGGTCAACCGGGAGATCAACGCATCCGATGCGTTCGTCGCGGCCTGGCTGCCGGGTTCCGAGGGCGGCGGTGTCGCCGACGTGCTGATCGGCAATCCCGACGGCTCGCCGCGCCATGATTTCACCGGCCGCCTGTCGTTCTCGTGGCCGATGCGGGCCGACCAGGCGGAGCTCAACGTCGGTGACGCCGACTACGATCCGTTGTTCGCCTACGGTTACGGGCTGGCGTACGAAGAAGAGGCGTCGGTCGGGACCCTGCCGACCGATCCCGGCATCGCCCTCGGCGTGGACCGCGGCGCCGGGGAACTGCTGGAATTCGGTGACCCTGCCGGTGACTGGCGGATGGCGTTGCGGGACGAGCAGGGCGCGGCCATGCTCGACGATTCGCGTGGTGCCAGCCCCGCGGGCGTCGTTGTGGCCGAACCGGCGGATCGCGAGGTGCAGGCAGACTCGATCCTGGTAACCTGGAGCGGTCCGGGCAGTGTCGTGCTGACCGGCGAGAGCGTCAACCTCAGCCAGTCGGCGGACAACATGGCGCTCGAAGTCACGTACCAGGTACTCGATATCGAAGATGCCACCGTGACGGTCGGTGTCGGATCGGGACGGCTCGACGTAACCGACCGGTTCGTGACCGAGGCCAACGACGGCTGGAAGCGCATCGTGTTCGGGCTTGCCTGTTTCGTCGGCGGGTCCACGCCGTTGAACGACGTGACCGAGCCCCTCGTGATCGAGTCGACGGGCACGTTGCAACTGCAACTAACGTCGGCTCAAATCGTCGCAAACCTTGGTGGAGCGGGCTGCGAATGACCATACGGTATGCCTTTGCAATAGTGTTCCTGCTGGCAGGCGCCAGCCCCGGTGTTGCAGCCGAAGACGGATCCGGCCGATTCGACGCCGCCACGCTGGCGCGCGACCAGGATGTCATTCGCGTGGACGGCAATCGTTTCGTCGACGAGTCGGGCACCACCTTCGTCTTTCGCGGTGTGAGCATCGCCGACCCGGCGAAGCTCCTGCGCGACGACCAGTGGAGCAAACGAATATTCGATGCCGTGCGCTCCTGGGGTGCCAATACGGTGCGCCTGCCGGTTCACCCGTCGGCCTGGCGCGAGCACGGGCAGTCACGCTATCTCGAGTTCATCGACGATGCCGTTCGCTGGTGCAATGAACTCGGCATGTACGTGATCGTCGACTGGCATTCGATCGGCTACCTGCCGGCCGCGAAATTCACGCGCGATGGATACGTAACGACCTGGGACGAGACGCGCGAATTCTGGAACGTCGTTGCCGAGCGCTACGCCGGCATCCCGACCGTTGCGGTCTACGAGCTGTTCAACGAACCGACCACCTCGAACGGCGAATTCGGTGAGCGCGACTGGACCGAGTGGAAGCGGTATCTCGAGGAGATGATCGACATCGTGTACGCGCACGATACCGACGTGATTCCGCTCGTCGCCGGCTTCGACTGGGCTTATTCGCTGCGCCCGGTGCGCACCGCGCCGATCGAGAGGGAAGGCATCGCCTATGCCTCGCATCCCTACCCGCAGAAAGAGCGGCCACAGCCGCCGTCGGCGGAGAATTTCGCCGCGGCCTGGGAGTCCGCGTGGGGGTTCGTCGCCGACGACTATCCGATGATCCTGACCGAGCTTGGCTGGGTCCGCGAGGACGGCTACGGTGCCCATATCCCGGTAATCAACGACGGCAGCTACGGGCCGATGATCGTCGACTACATGGAATCGAAAGGTATCTCCTGGGTTGCCTGGGTGTTTGACCCGAACTGGTCGCCGGTACTGATAACCGACTGGGACTTCACGCCGAGCGAACAGGGCGAATTCTTCCGCGCCGTGATGAAGGGTCACGAGGCGGCGCCGGATGGTTGACAAGCCGCGGAGCGATGGCGCATGGTACCGCTAACAATCGCATCCGCCGGGCACCTCAGCGGAGCCTGCCAGTGACCATGAAGACAGTTCTCGGAATCGATCTGGGCACCCAGAGCGTCAAGGTCGTGTTTTACGATTTCGCGGCGCGCCGCAGCGCCGCGGTCGCGAGTGCGCCACTCGAACTCGACCAGGATGACGCGGGCAAAGCCGAGCAGCAGGCCCGGTGGTGGATCGATGCGCTCGCCAATGCCCTCGGCAAGGTCGACGCCGCGGTGCGCAAGAGCGCCCGGGCGATAGCCGTATCCGGGCAGCAACACGGCTTCGTGCCGCTGGACCAGGCCGACAAGGTGCTCGCGCCCGTCAAGCTCTGGTGTGACACCTCGACGGCGCGCGAGGCCGAGGAAATCATGGCGGCTTTCGGCGGTCGCGAAGCCTGTATCGAGAAGGTCGGCAATCCGATCGCGACCGGCTACACGGCATCGAAAATCCGGTGGCTGAAAAAGCACAACCCCGACGCCTATGACGACCTCGACTGCATCCTGCTGCCGCACGATTACCTCAATTTGTACCTGGCCGGCGAGCGCTGCATGGAAATGGGCGATGCCTCGGGAACCGGCTTTCTCGACGTACGCAAACGGGCCTGGTCCGGGGCGATGTTAGAGGCCATCGACAGCGACCGGGACCTGGCCGCGTGCCTGCCGGCGCTGCGGATCGATAATGAGCCGATCGGCACGCTGCGGTCGGATGTTGCCGATGAGTTGGGGCTCCCGGCGGGCATCGAGATCGGCATCGGTGGCGGCGACAACATGATGGGCGCCATCGGTACCGGCAACGTGCGCGCGGGCAGCGTTACGATGAGCCTCGGCACGTCGGGGACCGTGTATGCGTTTGCCGACGAGCCGATCATCGATCCGCACGGCGACATCGCCGCATTCTGCTCGTCGACAGGCGGCTGGCTGCCGCTCCTCTGTACGATGAACTGCACGGTGTCGACCGAGCTGATGCGCGGGTTGCTCGGCGCCGATATAGCCGCATTCGAGACGCAGATCGCGTCAGCGTTGCGCGGGGCCGATGGCGTTATCACTCTGCCGTTCTTCAATGGCGAGCGCACGCCGAACCTGCCCGATGCGCGCGGCTGCATCGTCGGCCTGAACAGCCGCAATGCACGTCCCGACAACCTGTTGCGTTCGGCCGTGGAAGGGGCAACGTTCGCATTGAAATTCGGGATCGACGAGCTCGCCGCGCTGGGCGTTGAGACCCGCGAGATCGTCGTGACCGGCGGCGGGGCGAAGAGCGCCACCTGGCGCCAGGTCGTGGCGGACATCTGCAACGCGCCCGTGGTCGTCCTCGAACAGGACGAGGGCGCGGCTTTCGGCGCGGCGCTGCAGGCGCTGCAACTCGTCGAGCGGGGCGCAACATTCGCGGAGCTGGCCGACCGGCATCTGAGCCGGGATGCAGCGAGGAGCTGCGAGCCGCGCGATGAAGCCGTCCGGGCCTACCGGGACCATTACCAGGATTATCAGCGCGCCGTAGGAGCGATCGCTCCGCTGTACGCTTAACGAGACCAACTGAAGAGGCAACAACATGAGTCGCAAAGTTTTCACAGGCGATCGGGAATACTTCCCCGGTATCGGCCAGATCCAGTACGAAGGGCCGGAGTCGGACAACCCCCTGGCATTCAAGGCGTACGACCCGACAAGAAAGGTCGCAGGCAAGACGATGGAGGAGCACCTGCGATTCGCCGCATGCTACTGGCACACGTTCTGCGGGACGGGTGGCGACCCGTTCGGCCCGGGCACGCAGGTGTTCCCGTGGGCCGAAAAAGAAGACGCCATGGACCGTTCGCGCGACCGCGTCGATGCGGCCTTCGAGTTTTTCTCCAAGCTCAACGTGCCGTACTGGTGTTTCCATGACGTCGATCTTTCGACCGAGGGAGACACCGTGGCCCAGACCGAGAAAAACCTTGTCGAGATGGTCGGTATGGCAAAGGAGCGCCAGGAAGCGACTGGCATGAAACTGCTGTGGGGCACGGCCAACGTCTTTTCCAATCCGCGCTACATGAACGGCGCGTCGACCAATCCGGATTTCGCGGTGGTTGCCTACGCCGCGTCGCAGGTGAAGGCGGCCATCGATGCAACCGTCGAACTGGGTGGCGAGAATTACGTGTTCTGGGGCGGGCGCGAGGGCTACGTCTGCCTGCAGAACACCGATACTCGCCGCGAACTCGAGCATCTCGCGATGTTTCTCTCGAAGGCGCGCGACTACGGTCGGTCGATCGGTTTCGAAGGCACGTTCCTGATCGAGCCGAAGCCGATGGAGCCGACCAAGCACCAGTACGACTTCGATGCGCAGACCGTCATTGGCTTCCTGCGCCACCACGACCTCGCCGGCGATTTCAAGCTGAATGTCGAGGCGAATCACGCGACACTGGCCGGCCACACGTTTGCGCACGACCTGCGCATGGCTGCCGATGCCGGGCTGCTGGGATCGATCGACGCCAACCGCGGCGATCCGCAGAACGGCTGGGACACGGACCAGTTCCCGACCGATCTCTACGACGCCGTGCACGGCATGATGGTCGTGCTCGAGAACGGTGGCCTCGGCACGGGCGGGCTCAATTTCGACGCCAAGACGCGCCGCGAGTCGACGGATCTCGAGGACATGTTCATCGCCCATATCGGCGGCATGGATTCGTTCGCCCGTGGCCTCGTCATTGCCGACCGGATTCTTGCCGACAAGCGTCTGCACGATCTGCGGTTCGGTCGTTACGCGAGCTTCGATTCGGGCGACGGCAAGCGCTTCGAGAAGGGCGAACTGTCGCTCGGCGACCTGCGCGATATCGCGGCGGCGAACGGTGAGCCGCAACAAATCAGCGCCAAGCAGGAGCTGGTCGAGAACCTGATCAACGACCACATCATGGCCGGCTGCTGACCGCGAACTGACGCCCGCGCACCACTCGTTTGTATTACACTACCGTGTTCGTTTCGGTCGCATACAGTGTTCGATAATTTCAATCGTTTATTGCTGTTTTATGCGATTTATTGGAACGGCTACACGCGATGAATCCACACAGGGGAAACTATTCAATGCGTAAACAAACGATAACCATGCTCGCCGCTGTGACCATGGCGATGACACCGCTGGTGGCATCGAACACGGCCATGGCAATGGGCGAGCCAAAACCGAACCAGTTCTGGTGGCCCGAGCAAGTCGACCTGAGTCCGCTGCGCCTGCATTCGCCGGCGTCCAACCCGATGGGTGAGGACTTCGACTATGCCGAGGCGTTTGCCGCGCTGGACCTCGACGCGGTCAAGCAGGACCTCGAAGTCCTCATGACCGATTCGCAGGACTGGTGGCCAGCAGACTGGGGCCATTACGGTCCGTTCTTCATCCGCATGGCCTGGCACAGCGCCGGTACCTACCGCACAATTGACGGTCGCGGCGGCGCCGGGCCTTGTCGAGATTGGCGTTGTCGGGCCAGCTGTTGAGCGGATCGAAACGCTGCTGGCCGCCACCGGCGCCGCCTCGACCGTCAATTGTGCGGTAGGTGCCGGCACTGTGCCAGGCCATGCGGATGAAGAACGCACCGTAATGGCCCCAGTCTGCTGGCCACCAGTCCTGCGAATCGGTCATGAGGACCTCGAGGTCCTGCTTGACCGCGTCGAGGTCCAGCGCGGCGAACGCCTCGGCATAGTCGAAGTCCTCACCCATCGGGTTGGACGCCGGCGAATGCAGGCGCAGCGGACTCAGGTCGACTT
>JARRMH010000141.1:0-6053 GCA_037386205.1 Woeseiaceae bacterium
CGATGGCAGCGGCCGGCCCATCGGCTTTCGGGGCATTGCCCGCGACGTTACCGAGCGCAAACTCAGCGAAAAGGCCCTGCGCGAGAACGAGGAGTGGCTGCGTGCCATCGTCGAGGGCACCCACGCCCTCCTGGTCCAGGTGGACGTCGAGGGGCGGCTGACCTACGCCAACGACGCCGCGGCGCGGGCCATCGGCTATTCGACCAAAGATCTGGTCGGCAAGCCCTACCTCCAGATCGTCCATCCCGCGGATCAGGAGCGCGTGCAGCGCGCTTTCCAGGAAGAGGTCCTGGGCGAGGCCCACTCCACTTCTCTCGAATTCCGCATCCTGGCCGTCGGCGGCCGGGAGATCTGGGTCCGCGTCGTGGCCAACCCCCTTTTCGAGGGCGACCAGGTGGTGGGGCAAATGGCGGTGGCCGTGGACATCAGCGATCGGGTGGCGGCCGAAGAGGCGCTGCGCCGCTTTGCCCGCGAGCTACAGGTGCGCAACGAGGAGCTGGATGCCTTTGCCCACACTGTGGCCCACGACCTCCAAGACCCCCTGAGCCTGATCGTCGGTTTTGCCGACGTGCTCCAGGAGGACTATGCTTCTCTGCCCGAGGATGCGGTGGTGCGCCACCTGGGGACGATAACGGAGAGCGGCCTCAAGATGAGCAAGATCATCGACAACCTGTTGCTCCTCTCCCGCGTGCGCCGCATCGAGGTCGAGGTCGCCCCCCTGGACATGCACCTCCTGGTGGCCGAGGCCCGGACCCGCCTGGCCCACCTCATCGAGGAGCACGGCGCCGAAATCGACGTCCCCGAGGCTTTTCCCGTCGTGCTCGGCTATGGCCCCTGGATCGAGGAGGTCTGGGTCAACTATTTGAGCAATGCCATCAAGTACGGCGGCCGCCCGCCACACATTACCATCGGCACCCGCTGCGAGCCGGAAGGCATGGTCCGTTTCTGGATCTGTGATAATGGCCGTGGCATCTCGGCCGAGGAGCGGGTACGGCTCTTTGTGCCCTTTGCCCGGCTAAACGCCGGCCGCGATCGCGGGCACGGGTTGGGCTTATCCATCGTGCGCCGCATCGTCGAAAAGCTCGGTGGCGACGTCGGCGCCGAAAGCCCCGGCCCCGGCCAGGGCAGCACCTTCTATTTCACCTTGCCCGAAGCCTAACACCCAATATCCAATATCCGATACCAAAGGAACTCCCTCTACCCGCCACCGATGACGTGGATGACCTGCACCCGGTCGCCGTCGGCCACCGGCTGTGCCTCGCGCTCGGCCGGCGGCAGCGCCCGGCCGTTGTTCGAGACCACGATCTGCCGGTGGGTAAAGCCGCAGGCGGCCAGCACATCACCCACAGTCATGCCCTCCTGCCAGGGCACGTCCCACTTGTCATTAACCCGGATCATGGGCTAGGCTGGTTGACCAGCACGCTGCTCGATCAGGGCCACCACGTCGGGGTAGTCGATGCCCAGCGCTTGTATCGTTTCCATCGTCGGGATGCCGTTCGAATTCCAGCCCCGCCGCTCATACACCGCGTCGATCAGCTTTTCATACTGCTGCTCGCGATAGCGGCGCAGCGCCAGGCGCTTCTCCGTCGTCGACATGCCCTCCGGGTCGACGCCCAGCAACTCGCGCAGTTGGCCGTCGTAGCGCTCGGCGCGGCTCTCGTACTCCACGTCGGTCACCGGGCCTACCGAACGGTAGGGGATGGCGTCGTGCTCGCGGGTGCCAAAGCCCATCTTGAGGTTAAAGACCCGCTGAAAGTTATAGACCACTTCCGACATGTGCACCAGGTCGTCGCCGCTCTCCACGTCGTCGCGGCCGGTGACACCGCGGAAGAGCTCGACATAGTTCTGCACGTGCTCGGGCACCTTGGCGGCGTCGATGCCGCTGTACCGCGTTTGGTTGTCCGCCGGCTCGACGTCGTTCCAGGGCAGCTTGCACAGGCCGACCAGGCCAAACCAGGTGCGCCACATGGGAAAGTAGTGCAGGGCCTCGGCCTTGTCCTCAAAGGTCGGGATCTGGTTATTGACCGCATCCATAAAGATCAGCCACGCTTCGTCGTGCTGCGGCCCCTTGTTGGCCAGGCCATAGCCGCCCTGCATGGCCAGGGACTCTTTGGTCACGTACTCGCTGTACTCCAGGCCCTTGACCTCCATGCCAATGTCCTGCAGGAACTGCGGGTCGGCGCCATATTCCCGGGCAAACATCTCTTTCATGCGCCGGATGCCCTGGCCGACGACGAGGCCAAAGCCCTCGCCCCGCGCCATCTGGTGCAGGACCTCGAGCAGCGCATCGGCGTTGCCAAAGTGGAGATCCAGCCCCCCCGTCCTCTCCTGGTTCAGGATGCCTTCCTCGTAGCATTCCATGACAAAGGCCATGGCGGTGCTAAAGGAGATGGTGTCGATGCCGTAGGTATCGCAGTAAAAATTGGTCTCCAGCACGGTCGCGGCGTCAAAGGTGCCGCAACTGGCCCCCACGCCGGCCACGGTCTCGTATTCTGGCCCGTCGACCGTCACCGTCTGGCCCTTGTATGGCCCGCTGCGCAGCTCCAACCCGGTGGCAAACTTGGCGCAGGCCATGGTGCAGCCATACCAGCAGCCGTCGGGGCCGCTGTATTCAAAGTACTTGCAGAATTCGGGCGAATAGATCTTGGACGCCTGCGGATGGTTGCCGTAGCGAAAGTTGTGCACCGGCAGGATGTCATAGTCGTTCATGATCTGGGTCAGGTGGTTGGTGCCATCCTTGCGCATCTCGGCCTGGAGTGGGTCTTGCTCGCGGATCTCGCGGTGCATCTTGGCCCCGGTCTGCTGAATGCGGCCCAGGTCGGCCGGGTGGTTGCTGTCGCCCTGCAGGCCCGTGTACTTGACCACCAGGGCTTTGACCTTCTTTTGGCGCAGCACCGTGCCGATGCCGCCGCGCCCCGCCTGCTTCAGGCGAGCGACCCCGCGGCGCGGATCGTAAAAGCTGAAATTCAGGCAGCCCATGCGCGTGTGGTCGGCCCCGCTGCCGGCCGAGACCGAGGTCACGCCCTGCTTTTCGCCCGGCTTGTCGGCAAAGAGGGCCACCATCTCTTCGGCCACGATGTGGCTGTTGACCGATTCTTCCGGCGCCTCCAGGATCTGGATCAGGCCCTCGTCGCCGTTCACCAGGATGCAACCGGACAGGCGTTGCAGAAAGCCCTCGCCTACTCGGCCGGGATCGGCGGTGCCCGGGCGGGCGTCATCGAGACGACGTTTGCCGAGGAGACCGAAACGGACCTGTTCGGTGAACAGGCTGTTCTCTGCGGCGGTACGACCGAATTGATCATAGCCGGGTTCGAGACGCTGGTCGAAGCCGGCTATCAGCCCGAAGTCGCCTATTACGAAGTCATGCACGAACTCAAGCTCATCGTTGACCTGCTGCACGAAGGCGGGCTCGCAAAGATGCACAAGTACATCAGCGATACCGCGGCCTGGGGTGACATGATCTCCGGGCCACGCGTGGTCGACGCCTCGTCCCGGGCAGCGATGCAAGACGTGCTCGCCGATATCCGGGACGGTACGTTCGCGCGCAACTGGATTGCAGAGAACGAGAACGGCATGCCCGAATTCAAAGCGAAGATGAAAGCCGACCTCGAGCACCCGATAGAGGAAGTCGGTCGCAACCTGCGCGGCCGCATGGACTGGCTGACCGAATAGGCCAGTGCAGGAATGATGTAACACCGGAGAGAGCGATGTCTGACAACACGATACGTATTCTGGACACGACCCTGCGTGACGGGGAACAGGCGCCGGGCTGCAGCATGACGCTGAGCGAGAAGCTGCGCGTGGCAAAGGCCCTCTCCGAACTCCGGGTCGACATCATAGAAGCCGGTTTCCCGGCCGCCTCGCCCGGCGACTTCGAGTCCGTCAAGGCCATCGCGGACAGCATTCCGGGTCCCGTGATCTCGGGATTGGCGCGCTGCAATCCGGGCGACATCGAAAAAGTGTTCGCGGCGGTCAAGGGGGCGGAGCGGCATCGCATCCACGTGTTCGTCGCGACGAGCGCCATCCACCGCGAGCACAAGCTCAAGATGGCGAAAGAGGAAATCATCAAGAGCGCGGTCGGGGCCGTTAGCATGGCGCGGGAGCTGGTCGACGACGTCGAGTTCTCGCCCGAAGATGCATCGCGTACCGAACTCTCCTATCTTGCCGAAGTCGTCACAGCGGCCATCGAAGCCGGCGCCACGACCGTCAACATTCCCGACACCGTCGGCTACACGGTGCCGGCCGAGTTCGACCAGTTGTTTCGCTACCTCCTCGAGCATGTGCCGAACATCGATGACATTACGCTGTCCGTGCATTGCCACAACGATCTCGGCATGGCAGTGGCCAACAGTCTTGCAGCCGTCAACGCCGGTGCACGCCAGATCGAGTGCACGATCAACGGGATCGGCGAGCGCGCGGGCAACTGCTCGCTCGAGGAAGTGGTCATGGCGCTCAGAACCCGGGCGGAGTATTTCGGCCTCGAGACCGGGATCGATACGACACGCCTGTACCCGACCTCGCGCCTGGTCTCGAGCATCACCGGAATGCACCTGCCGCGCAACAAGGCGATCGTCGGGGAGAACGCGTTCGCGCACGAGGCCGGTATTCATCAGCATGGCATGCTGCAACACGCATCCACCTACGAAATTATGCGGCCTGCGGACGTCGGGATTTCCAGGTCGAACCTGGTCCTCGGCAAACACAGCGGCCGCCACGCCTTTCGCGATCGGCTCATCGAACTCGGTTTCGAACTCGACGATTTCGAGACCAACCGGGCGTTCCAGGAGTTCAAGAAACTCGCCGACAAGAAAAAAGACGTGTACGACGGCGATCTCGAAGCGATCGTCCTCAATGCCGGGGGTGCGTCCTCGGGGCCATGGACGTTGAAGTCGCTGGAGGTCCAGACCCACACCGACCAGCCGGCCACGTCGGCGATCACCCTGATCGGCGAAGACGGCGGGGAGGTGCACGGGGCAGCGCATGGGGATGGCCCGGTGGCCGCCGCGGTGCAGGCCCTCGAGCAGGTTACCGGTGTCGAGCTCGTACTGCGCAATTTCGAATTGCACAGCGCATCGATCGGCGAGGACGCCCAGGGCGAGGTGACCGTGACGGTAGCGCACGACGGCCACGGCTACCGCGGCCACGGCACCAGCGTCGATATCGTCGAGGCCGGCGCACGAGCGTGCCTCGAAGTAATCAACCGCATCCTGCGCCGCCAGCGCCAGGGGTCCGGCGACACCGGGCGCGGTGGCAACACGCGCGCCACGATCTAGATACGGAAGCACGAGCTTGAGCAAGCCACTGACGTTGTTCGAAAAGGTCTGGTCGGAGCATGTCGTCGTGGAGGAGACGCCCGATACCCCCGCCGTTCTCTACATCGATCTGCACATCGTCCACGAGGTAACGACGCCTCAGGCGTTTTCGATGCTGCGCGACCAGGGGCTGCCCGTCCGGCGGCCGGACCTGACCCTGGCGACACTCGATCATTCGACGCCGACCACGCCGGTCAGCACCTTCAAGGACCTGCTGGTCGCGGGTGAAGGGGCTGCCCGGCAGGTTCGACAGATGGAACAGAACTGCAGTGATTTTGGCCTCGACCTGCTCGGCTTCGGCAGCGGCAAACGCGGCATCGTCCACGTTATCGGTCCCGAACTCGGCGCAACGCAGCCGGGCAAGACGATTGTCTGCGGAGACAGCCACACGAGTACGCACGGCGCGTTCGGCGCCCTCGCCTTCGGTATCGGCACGACCGAGGTCGGGCACGTGCTGGCGACCCAATGCCTGTTGCAACGCAAACCGAAAACGCTTGCGGTCAATGTCGATGGCACGCTGCCGGCCGGCGTGACGGCCAAGGACGTGATCCTCGCCGTCATTGGCACCATCGGCGTCGACGGCGGTACCGGCCATGTCATCGAGTATCGTGGCCCGGCAATCCGGTCCCTTGGCATGGAAGCACGCATGACGATTTGCAACATGTCGATCGAGGGCGGCGCACGCGCCGGAATGATCGCGCCCGACGACACGACTTTCGGCTACCTGCACGGGCGGGAGCG
>JARRMH010000142.1:0-6033 GCA_037386205.1 Woeseiaceae bacterium
TCGGCTGGCGTCTCTTCTTTGGACTGGATTTGGCCACGTCGATGTTTCCGCGCACGTCATTGCAGCAGCTGGGGGCCGCCACAATTTGTTTGACTCTGCAAGACGGCGGTGTCGTCAGGCGGCGAGGGCCCCATCCCGCGCCGGACCGCCGAAGTAGCGCTCGGTCAGAAGCAACTGCTCCCGGGCGCTCTCCACGCGCAACACCTGCTTACGGTAGGCATCCGCATCGGAGAGATAACGGCAGTACCACGACAGGTGTTTGCGAGCCACCCGGACGCCGCGCTCTTCTCCGTAAAAGCGGTGCATGTCCCCAAGGTGGGCGACGATGATATCACGTCGTTCGTTGCCGTCGAGTGGGCGTGCGTGTCGCCCGTCGCGCAGCAGGCTGAGCACGTCACGGAAGATCCAGGGTCGGCCCTGTGCGGCCCGACCGATCATCACCGCAGCGGCACCGGTTAGGCGCAGAACTTCAAGTGCCTTTTCAGGTCCGTCGATGTCGCCGTTGGCGACCACGGGTATGGAGACGGCCTCGACGATGCGCGCGATGGTCTCGTATTCCGCGCTACCCGCGAATCGGCATGCCCGGGTCCGGCCGTGGATCGCCAGTGCCTGCACGCCGCAGTCCTCGGCCAGGCGCGCGACCCGGACGCCGTTGCGATTGTCCGGATCCCACCCGGTGCGGGTCTTCAGCGATACCGGCACGGAGACCGCGCCGACCACGGCGGTCACGGCGAAGTCGGGGAGGCCGAGATCGGTGGTGGGGATCAGGCCGCGCAGGACCGGCAGTCCAAGCGCGTAGTACAGGCGACGGAGCGGTGTCATCCGCCGGCGCGAGACCGAGCTGCGCCGTGATTCGACGGAGTCGTAATAGTTGCGGGAGCGATCCTTCAAGTCGATCAGTTTGCAGTATCGAATCTGTCCCGGTCAATGTACTATTGCGCCTGCGTAACTCCGCCTATCCTGTAACTTGCCGATTTCCATGACCGAAACACAGCGTGCATACAGGCGGCCACCGGGGCCGCCTGAGCCGGTATCCCTGGGAATCGATCCGCCGACGCTGCATTTGTTGCAGAGCGTGCAGCGCGACTACGGGGATATCGTCAGGCTGGCCGGGCCGAACGGCCGCGAGGCGTATTTCGTCAACGATGCCGACGAGGTGCGGCGCATCCTCACGCGCCGGCACAGTAAATACGTCAAGGGGCCAGGGTTCGAGCGGGTCAAGATGCTGCTTGGCAACGGGCTCATCGTCAGCGACCGGGACGTCTGGCGGCGGTCGCGCACCATGATCCAGCCGGCATTCAGCCGGCAGAACGTGCACCGGCTGCTGTCCGTGATGGTGGCCTGCTGCGACCGGCGGGCCGCGCACTGGGCGAGGGCGGCGGACGCCAACGTGACGCTGAACATGACGACGGAAACCAGCGATTTTGCGTTGGAGCTGATTCTGATCAGCATCTTCGGCGACGACTACGAGCAGCAGTTGCTTGCCGGAGGAGAAAACCCGTTTGCGTTCCTGAGCAGCGATTCGACGCGGGACCTCGCCATCGTCATGAAGGTGCGCGAGTTGCGTGAGCGTCTTCTGGAGGTCGTCGAGGCGCGCCGTGCGGACACCCGTTCGCGGCCTTTCGACTTTCTGTCCATGTACCTTGAGGCAACCGACAAGGAAGGCAATCACTTCACCGATGCGGAACTGCTGGACGAGTTGATCACACTGATCGTCGCCGGTTTCGAGACGTCGGCCAACACGCTCAACTGGGCCTGGTACCTGATCGCGCGGCACCCCGACGTCGAGGATCGCCTGCTCGAGGAAGCGGGTCGTCTCGTGCCCGGTGTCGCGGCGATCACCTCCGATAATCTCGCGGCCATGGAATACACACATCAGGTCCTCGAGGAAACGCTGCGCCTGTATCCGCCCGTGTGGCTGTTCACGCGCCGCTCGACCGAGGATGATGCGCTCGACAACTACGATATCCCGCCGGGCACCGACATCTATCTTTCGCCGTTCATCCTGCACCGCACGTCACACTATTGGCCCGATCCGAATCGTTTCGATCCGGACCGTTTTGCAGCCGGCGATAACCCGAAAAAAGATCGGCCCTATTTCCCGTTCTCGCTGGGGCCGCGCCGCTGCCTCGGAGAGTACTTTTCTTTTCTCGAAATGAAAGTGCACCTCGGGCTGCTGCTGCCGCGGTTTCGCATGCGGCTCGCCGATGCTGTCGATCCGGGACTCGAACTTGCCATCAATCTTCGTTCGGGCAGTGATATCTTCATGCGACCCGAACGACGCACCGGATCATGAAGCTTTACGACACACTCGGCGCTATGCTCGCGGACGTACAGGGCCGCGATCGCGAAATCCGTTTTATCGATGGCCAGCAGGACGAGTCGGTCATGCGTTTCGGCGAGCTCCGCGAGCGCGCGCTGGCACTGCTCGGAGCGCTGCAGGCGCGCGGCATGCAGCACGGCGACGAGCTGATCATCTTCAGTACGTCGAACCAGAGTTTCGTCATCGCCTTCTGGGCCGCTGTGCTGGGTGGCATCGTGCCGGTTCCTGTGGCTGTCGGCATCAGCGACGAGCACAAGCACAAGCTCTTTCGCATCCTGTCGCAACTCGACAACCCGACGCTGTTCACGGAGAAGGACCTGCTGCAGCGCTTGCACGACTTTGCCCGCGAGGAGAAGCTCACGGCGATAACGGAGCTGCTGGACACGCACGCGGTTCTGGTGAGCGATGTACAGCCCGGCCCGGGCGGCGAGATCTACGCGGCACAGCCTGACGATACCTGCTTTATCCAGTATTCATCGGGCTCGACCAGCGATCCCAAGGGTGTCGTGCTGACGCACCGCAACCTGTGCGTCAACATTCGAGCGATCGTCGAGGGCTTCGAATGGTGTGACGAGGACCGGTCCCTGAGCTGGATGCCGCTTACCCATGATATGGGCCTCATCGGCTTCCATCTGAGCGTGCTGGCTGCCGGCATGAGCCACGCGGTTATGGATACCAACGTGTTCGTTCGCCGGCCGCTCTTGTGGATGTCCAAGGCGAGTGAATTGCGGGCCACGCAGCTGTGCTCGCCCAACTTCGGTTACAAGCATTTTCTCAAGCTGTTTGCCCGCAAGGGGCTGCCTGACATCGACCTGTCCTCGGTCAAGCTCATCGTCAACGGCGCCGAGCCAATATCCTGGGACCTGTGCGAGGAGTTCCTCGACGCCCTCGCGCCATTGGGCCTCAGGCGCCGCACGATGTTGCCGGTCTACGGGCTGGCCGAGGCAACGGTGGCCGTATCGTTCTCGACGCCCGGAGAGGAATACGATCGTGTCATCATGGATCGCCACAGCCTGCAGATCGGCGAGGTCTATCATCCGGTTGCGCCCGAGCACGCGGATGCAGTGAGTTTCGTCAAGGTAGGCCGGGCGGTGCGCGACGTCGACATCCGCATTGCGGATGATGACGACCGCGTGCTCGAGGACGATCGCATCGGCAACATCCAGTTGCATGGCGCCAGTGTCACGAGCCGCATCTACGGAGACGCGGCCGCGACGGCGGACCTGTTTACCGCTGACGGCTGGTTGCGGACCGGCGATTGCGGCGTGTTCGTGGACGGCGATCTCGTGATTACGGGGCGGCAGAAAGACATCATCATCGTCAACGGGCAGAATTACTATCCTCACGACATCGAGGAGATGATCGCCGGTCTGGACGGGCTCGACCTGAACAAGGTGGTGGTCGCCGGAGCCACCCCCAGGGGCGAGCAGACCGAGGAGTTGATCGCGTTCGTCCTGTTCCGCCAGGATGCCGCCGAGTTCGCGCCGCTGGCCGAAAACGTGCGCGAGATTGTCGGCGAGCACGCCGGCCTCGAGGTCCACACGGTTGTTCCCGTCACCCGCATTCCCAAGACGACGAGCGGCAAGGTGCAGCGCGCAAAACTCCTGCAGGCCTACCTCGACGGGGAATTCGACGAGCGTTTGGCAGAGGTGGTGCCGGCGGTCCGGGAGGCGGATGTTTCGTCCGACGAGGACCCGCTGGTGGCCGATCTCGAGCAGATTTGCCGGACCGTATCCAAGGACCGACAGATCGGTGCGGATGACAACCTGTTCGAAGCAGGTGTCAGTTCGTTGACGCTGACCGAACTGGTCCTCGCCATCGATGAAAAGTATCCCGGCAAACTCGATATCAGTGACCTGTTCGACTATCCCACGTTGCGGGACATCGCGGCGCTCCTGAGCAAGGATTCCTGATGACGAATGTACGAATTGCCGGTGTCGGCAGCGTTCTGCCGCACAAGGTCATGACCAACCACGATCTCGAGAAGATGATGGACACGTCGGACGACTGGATCCGCGAGCGCACCGGCATAAAACGGCGGCATATTGCGGCCGAGGATGAGACGACGGCATCGATGGGGCTCGAGGCGGCCCGGCGTGCGCTTGACACGGCGGGGCTCGATGCCGGCGAGATCGATCTAATCGTCGTCGCCACATCCACCCCCGACAAGGTGATTCCGGCCAGCGCCTGTATCATCCAGCGGCGTCTCGGCATCGCGGGCTGCGGGGCTTTCGACGTCAACGCCGCTTGCAGCGGTTTCGTGTATGCCCTCGACATGGCCAATCGTTACGTCGCGACGGGCGGCGCCGGCAAGGCCCTTGTTATCGGCTCCGAGACGATGTCGCGCATCGTGAACTGGAAAGACCGGACGACGGCAGTGCTGTTTGGCGACGGCGCAGGTGCCGTGGTCCTGGAGGCGGCTGACGCGCCGGGCATTCTCGCAACGCACATTCATTCCGACGGGGCGTTCGAGGACCTGTTGCAGACGCGCAACGGCATCTCCGTCGGTTTCGACGCGAGTTGTGACACGGGCGCCTTTATCGAGATGAACGGGAATGCGGTTTTCAAGCGTGCCGTCGGTACGTTCGATGCGATGACCCGCGAAGCAATCGCCGACCTCGATGGACACCTCGACGATATCGACTGGTTCATTCCCCACCAGGCGAACATGCGGATCATCACGGCGGCCGCGAAGAAACTCGGCTTGCCGATGGAACGCGTGATCGCCACGGTCGACGAGCACGCCAATACGTCGGGCGCCTCGATTCCACTCGCGCTCGATCTCGCCATACGCGACGGGCGTATCCAGCGCGGCGATACCGTGCTCATGGCCGCGTTCGGCGCCGGTTTTACCTGGGGTTCGGCGATCCTCAGGTACTGACACCGGCGCCCTGCACCGAAATGCAAGCCGCAGGCGACATAAGACCCGAAATCGGCCGGTTTCGGGCCGACTTTGTGTGATCTCTGTCACGTTTTTGCGCAAAACCTGTCCCTATACTGCGACACATACCTGTCGCCAAATAGAGACAGAACGTCGGCCAGAGAAGAATATGAAGAAGGATTTCAACGATATACCGCTGTCCGAGTCGAACGTTTCGCTCCGGCTTGCCGATATCCAGCGTCGCTGCGTCCAGCTGCTGCAGGACGCGGATGAAGCGCTCGAGCTGACGCTCGAGGAGCCAACAGCTCCGGGCGAAGGCAATAACCCCTACGATCTCGGTTAGGCGTCTGCCGGTATTCGCAGGGCCCGCGCGACGTTATGATCGGGCTATGACCCGAGGCATGAGCAGAGCGCTGCGCCGATTCTGGTCCGCGGTACTTGCTGTCGGCCTGCTGTCAGCCGCGCAGGCATCGGAACCCCTGTTCGAGAGCGACACTATTCTCGACGTCGAGTTGCGCGGCCCGCTCGCGGCGACCGTTCGCGATACGCGCACTCCCACCGAGCGACCGTTCGAAATTGTCGTGGCTGGCGAACACTGGGCGGTGGATGTACGGTCCCGCGGCAAGAGTCGCCTCCATTACTGTCGCTTTCCGCCGCTGCGCTTCGATTTCGATACCGATACGGTGAATACGGGTCCGTTCGCCGGCCAGAACAAGCTGAAGCTCGTTACCCATTGCGGCGATGGAGCTCAGGCCGATGACAATC
Organism: Woeseiaceae bacterium; assembly: GCA_037386205.1. Taxonomy (GTDB): domain Bacteria; phylum Pseudomonadota; class Gammaproteobacteria; order Steroidobacterales; family Woeseiaceae; genus UBA1847. Next base: position 5,970 of record JARRMH010000142.1, read on the forward strand.
TGCTCGAAGAGTACGTGGCCTACCGCATCTTTGCGGCACTCACCCCTTTCAGCCACCGGGTACG
>JARRMH010000143.1:0-6021 GCA_037386205.1 Woeseiaceae bacterium
TCGATGCCGCCGTGGCGGTCAGCAACCAGTATGCCCCGGAACACCTGATCCTGCAGGTGGATGATCCGCGGCGGCTGTTGCCCGGCCTGCGCAATGCCGGCTCGATATTTGTCGGGCCGTGGACGCCGGAATCCGTCGGCGATTACTGCAGCGGCACCAATCACGTGCTGCCGACCTATGGCCTGGCGAGCACCTACAGCGCGCTCGGCGTCGACCAGTTCATGCGGCACATGACGATCCAGGAGCTGACCCGAGAAGGGCTGCAGTCGCTCGCTGCCACCGTCATCACGCTGGCGGATCTGGAGGGACTCGATGCACACGCGGCAGCGGTGTCGCGACGGGTCGGAGGAGCAGGATGAGTATCCTCGACCTCGCGCGGCCGGAGATTCGCCGCTTGCGCGCCTACGAAGCAGCGCAACAGATTGACGATACGATCCGGCTCAATGCCCACGAGGCGCCCGATAGCGGCGCGGCCGGCAGCTTCCGTCGGCCGCTGAACCGCTATCCGGAGGTCCGGCCGCTGGGGCTGCAACGCGCGCTGGCCGGGCGTTTCGGCTGCAGCCCGGAGCAACTGCTCGTCACACGGGGTTCGAGCGAGGCGATCGACCTCGTGATCCGGGCTTTCTGCCGGGCCGGCGAAGATGCCGTGCTCGTGACGAAACCGTCGTTCTCGATGTACCGGCACTACGCCGAGGTCCAGGGAGCCCGGCTGATCGAGGTGCCAACGCTGGCCGCGCGCGATTTCGCGATCGACGTGGACGCGATTTTGTCTGCCTGCGACGACTCGACCCGCCTGATCTTCGTGTGCTCGCCCAACAACCCGACCGGCACAACCCTGCCCCGTGACGACCTCGAGAAACTGCTGCGTCAGCGCGGCGATCGCTCTGCCGTGGTCGTCGACGAGGCATACGTCGAGTTCGGAAAAGTGGAATCGGTTACCTCTTTGCTCGGCCGCCACGACAACCTGCTCGTGTTGCGCACGTTATCCAAAGCACTGGGGTTCGCGGGCGTACGCTGCGGTGCGGTGGCGGGGCCCGCACCGGTCATCAGCATGCTCAGTGCGGTTCAGGCACCTTACGCGCTGGCAACACCGGTCGTCGAATGCGTCGAGGACGCTCTGCAGGGGCACGAGCTCGAGCGCGCGCGCGCTGTAGTGGAGACGATCGTCGCCGAGCGGCGGCGGATGGCAGAGGCGCTGCAACGCTTCGCCTTCGTGTCCAGGATCTGGCCGTCGGACGCCAACTTCCTGCTGGTGAGATTCGACGACGCACAACGAATCATGCGCCATTGCGCCGAGCACCGGGTCCTGCTGCGCCATTTCGGTGGCGACCTGCACGATTGCATTCGTATCACGATCGGTGCACCCGAGGAAAACGACACGCTGCTGGATGCACTCGGGAAGTACGAGGACGAGAACCGTGGCTGAGAGGATACTGTTCGTCGACCGGGACGGCACGCTGATTCACGAGCCCGCGGACTTTCAGGTCGACCGGCTCGACAAGGTCCGGCTCGTGGACGGCGTAATCCCTGCGCTGCTGGAAATTCGCCGGCACGGATTCCGGCTCGTCATGGTGACCAACCAGGACGGGCTGGGGACCGAGGCTTTCCCGCAGGAGGACTTCGATGCGCCGCACGCGCTGGTCCTGCACCTGTTCGAGTCGCAGGGTGTCGCGTTCGACGACGTGTTCATCTGCCCGCATCTTCCCGACGATAAATGCGATTGCCGCAAGCCGCGCACCGGTTTGCTGACCCGTTTTCTTGCTGAGAACGACATCGATCTGCAGCACTCCGCGGTCATTGGCGACCGGCAGACCGATATGGAACTGGCCGCGCGCATCGGCATCCGGGGGCTACGCGTGAACAGCGATCACGAAGACACTCTGACCTGGTCCGGGATAGTCGAGCGCCTGTGCCATGCGGAGCGTACAGCGACCGTCGTGCGCAATACCAACGAAACCCGGATCGAGGTCGGCGTGAATCTCGATGGGCCGCCAAGCGCGTCCGTCGGCAGTGGCATCGGTTTCTTCGATCACATGCTCGAACAGATCGCGAAGCACGGAGGCTTCGGACTCGAGTTGACGTGCAGCGGCGACCTCCACATCGACGAGCACCACACGGTCGAGGACGTCGCCATTTGCCTCGGTGCGGCGCTGCGCGAGGCGCTCGGCAACAAATACGGTATCGGGCGATACGGGTTCCTGTTGCCGATGGACGAGAGCGAAGCGCGGGTGGCCCTCGATCTGTCAGGACGTTTCGCGTTCGAATTCACGGCCGACTTTCCGCGCGATTCGGTCGGTGAAATGTCGACGGAGATGGTCGAACATTTCTTCCGCTCCCTGGCCGAGTCGTTGGGCGCCGCGTTGCACATCGAGGTACGGGGGCGCAATACTCACCACATGATCGAAGCCTGTTTCAAATCGGTCGGGCGCGCGCTGCGGCAGGCGATTCGCCGTGACGGCACGGAACTACCCTCGACCAAGGGGGCATTGTGAGCGGCGTCGCGATCGTGGACAGCGGAGGCGCTAACATCGCATCCCTGGTGTACGCACTGGAGCGGCTCGGCGTGGCTGCCGAACTCACCACGGACGCGGCGACGATCCGTGCGGCCGGACACGTCCTGCTGCCGGGCGTCGGCGCGGCGCGGGACGCAATGCGACGCCTCAACAATGCCGATCTCGTCGAGGTCCTGCGCGACCTGCGCCAGCCGGTTCTCGGGATCTGCCTCGGGATGCAACTGCTTTGCGACGCCTCGGAGGAGGAAGACGTCGAGTGCCTCGGCATCATACCCGGCATCGCGAAGAAGCTGCGGGTCGACGTTGATTGCCCTGTACCGAACATGGGCTGGTGTGCCACGCAACCACGCGATGCGCATCCCGTTCTCAACGGCATCGATGACGGTGCGTGGTTCTATTACGTGCACAGCTACGCCGTGCCGGTATCGGACCGGTCCCTCGCGACGGCCCGGCATGCCGACGAGTTCTCGGCGATGATCGGCAGGGACAACTTCGTCGCCGCCCAGTTTCATCCGGAGCGATCATTCCACCGCGAGCTCCCATTTCAATGCTCATATTGCAAATGGTCATCCTTCCTTCCATGGACAATGAACGGATCGCTGAACCGGCAAATTCCACAAAATGTCCTGTGCATCCGCTTGTGCTGACCTTCGAAATGATATAGAGAATAATATCCTTCGCAACGACTCCATCCCGGAGATCACCGTTCACCTCGATCTTCATCCTCTTTGGTTTGGTCTGGAGAACACATTGGGTAGCAAGCACCTGCTCCACCTCGCTGGTACCAATTCCGAAAGCGATATTTCCAAAGGCGCCGTGTGTGGAGGTGTGGCTGTCACCGCAGACGATCGTCATGCCTGGCTGTGTTATCCCCAGCTCCGGCCCGATCACATGTACAATACCCTGGAAAGGATGCCCAAGTCCGTAAAGCTCTATATCAAAATCCTCGCAATTCTTAATGAGGGTATCAACCTGGTGGCGGGACAGGGCATCTTTAATAGGCAAATGCTGATTCTGTGTAGGTACATTATGATCTGCGGTTGCTACCGTCTGCTTTGGACGGAATACCCGTATATCCCGGTTTCTTAGTCCCTGAAAAGCCTGCGGACTGGTCACCTCATGTATAAAGTGTTTATCGATGTAAAGTATTTCGGGTCCGTCCGGGATCTTTTCTATTACATGCTTGTCCCAGATCTTATCAAAAAGTGTCTTCGCCATACCTACGCTACGTTCTGTAATTTTTGCATGATTTGCTGAAGGTGCTCATCTTCAACGACCGAGACCTCATCGGCAACTGCCAGGAACTCCTGGTAGGCCGATTCAAGATCAGGCCTGGAAAGCTGAATGCCGAGCTGACCAAGACGGAAATTAAGCGCTGCCCGTCCGCTTCTGGCGGTGAGTATAATGGATGACTTGTTCACCCCCACCTCAGCCGGATCGATAATCTCGTAATTATCCCGGTTTTTGATTACACCATCCTGGTGGATTCCGGAAGAATGTGCGAATGCATTGGCCCCTACGATGGCTTTATTGGGTTGAACCGGCATTCTCATCGTTTTGGATATAAGCCTGCTGATTCCGAAAAGTTTTTCTGTCCTGATATTGGTGTTGTAGTTGAGCCAATTGTGCTTTCTGAGTATCATCACCACTTCTTCGAGAGACGTGTTTCCGGCTCTTTCGCCGATTCCGTTGATTGTACATTCAACCTGCCTCGCACCCTGCTGTATAGCTTCAATGCTGTTGGCTGTTGAAAGCCCGAGATCATTATGGCAGTGCGTGGAAATAACCACATTCTCAATACCCTTCACATTATCGACAAGATATTTGATTTTCTGTCCGTATTCCGAAGGCAGGCAATATCCCGTCGTATCCGGAATATTCACAACCGTAGCCCCGGCATTTACCGCTTCCTGGATAACCTCAGCCAAAAAACTGTTTTCGGTACGTCCCGCATCCTCAGCGTAGAACTCGACATCATCCACATATTTCTTAGCTTCAGACACGCAAAATGACGCCTTTTCCAAAATCCGATCACGGGTTGTCCGAAGCTTAGTGAAAACATGCTGATCCGATGTGCCAATACCGGTATGGATCCTGGGCCTGACCGCATTTTCAATTGCACGCGCTGCGGTTTCTATATCCTGCTGCACAGCACGCGAAAGCGCACAGACGGACGCATTCCTGATGACCGAGGCTACGGATTTTACAGCCTCAAAATCACCCGGACTGCTAATGGGAAATCCTGCTTCGATGATATCAACTCCAAGATCCTCAAGCGCCTGGGCTAAATGGACTTTTTCTTTCCTCGTAAGACCGCATCCCGGCACCTGCTCACCATCCCTTAAGGTCGTATCAAAAATATGTATCTGCTTCTCTTCAGGCATAATAGTACAATTGGTCAGATTCAAATGTAGCAGGACGTCGGCCGGATGTAAATGCCAAAAAGTTGTATATTTACGATTTCTAAAATCAAGATTAATCTACATACCTCGCTTAAAGAGCTTAATAAACAAAAATAATTACGATGCCCAGAAGCAAATCAAATGCACTATTTGAACTGATTCACTCATTAAAACCTGCTGAAAAAAGGTATTTTACCTTGTGGGCTTCGCGAAACGGTACTTCAGACAAAAAATTCCTGCAGTTATTCGATGCCATGTGTAAACAGGATAACTACGATGAATCTGCACTTCTCGAGGAGATTCCGGAGATCAGCGAACGGCAAATATCAAACATGAAGGCGCATTTATATCAGCGCATATTGCAGGCCATTCGTCAGTACAGTCAATCCCACAATACCGAAATCCAGCTTCGGGAAATGATCGATCCTGTGCAATTGCTTTTCAATCGGGGATTATATGACCAGTGCAATGAAATATTAAAGAAGGCCCGCAAACGGGTCGGACGCATCGACAACCTGGAATTGCAGCTGGAAATCCTGAAATGGGAGAAAAACATCATCACGCATACCATCGGACCGCGAAATGAGGAGCGTGTTAACCGGATCGTTGAAGAAGTTCAGCAGGTAAACGAACGGATCAATAATGTAAATGAGTTCACAAACCTTGCCGCACGGTTGAATGCCATCTATTACCGGATCGGTTTCATACGAAATAAGAGTGATCATTCAGATCTTCTCACAACTCAAATAATCACAAAGATAAAAAGAGAAATTTTAGAGTTTAAATAGCTTACCTAGCTTTATCCCCCCTGGTTCCTTCAGCTTGATCACCCTGCCCCTCTTGTTCCTGGTTCTCCTTCTGGTCGCGCTGGTGGCGCAGCGGGCAGCGGCGTCAGGGAAGTCGGTAGAGGTCGCAATGCGTGAAGTGGAGCGGTGCAAGGCCAATCTACACGTGATCTTTGCTGTGGATACCTTGGAGTTCCTTCATCGTGGGGGACGGATCGGCGGGGCTTCGCGACTGCTGGGATCGGCGCTCAATCTGAAGCCTGTGCTCACGATCGAGGACGGGCGTGTCGAACCGCTGGAGAAGGTGCGCAGCCGGGTGGA
>JARRMH010000144.1:0-6012 GCA_037386205.1 Woeseiaceae bacterium
AAAGTCGAAGCGGCAGATCCGCCGCGCGCTCACTTGGAAGCTGCGTGGTCTTGTGCCGCTCGACCTCGTCAGCGCCGCGTTGCAGGGCATGCGCCGCCGCTAGAGCCCGCTATTCGAAATGCAGCTCGACGACGTCGCGGTCGGCGACGAGATGTTCGGGCCCGACCTGCTGGCCGTCGAAGACGTCCTTGCCCCACATGCGCGCGAATTTCAGGCCGCGGGCAATGTCCCTGTGCACGAGATTGGCGACGTCGCGTACGGTGTCCCCGCGCCGCACTGTGAACGGCTTGTCAGAGTCGGCCGGCTTGCCCGGCGTCTTGGTATAGACGCGCACGATCTCAAGCGCCTCGAACAAAAATGGCCCGAGCGCCTCGAGCCCGGTGCCGGCCTCGGCCGACACGGCCAGGGCGGGAAACCGCAGGCCCAGCAGTTCCTCGAGCACTTTCACGTCGTCGGGGTCCGGGTCGAGGTCGCTCTTGTTGGCGACCAGCACGGTCGGCAGGTCGAGCCGAAACGGGTCGTCGTCATCCGTTGCCTGCGGCTGGTCCGCCGGCAGGCCGGGCCACGAAGCGCGCAGGAAGATTTGTTTCTCTTTGAGTCGCTCGATGACGGCCGGCACCTGCTCGAGGCATTCGGGATCAGCGAGGTCGATGACGAGCAGGACGCCGTCGGCATGCTGCAGCGTGTTGACGAGCCAGGGCTCGAAAAAATCGGCGGAGACGGGCGGCAGGTCGACAAGCTGGAAGTGAATGTCCTCGTGCTCGAACATGCCCGGGACCGGCAGGTGCGTCGAATAGGGATACGGGCCGACCTCGCTGCGTGAGCCCGTGAGCGCGACGTGCAGGGCGGACTTGCCGGCATTGGGCGGGCCGATTATCGCGAGTTGTGCCGCGCCTTCCCGGCGCACCACGTGCGACGGGCCGGTGCGCCGTCCGCCCTTCTTCGGTCCGGCGAGATCCTCGGTCAGCTGCTTGATGCGCGTCTTGATGTCCGACTGCAGGTGCTCGGTGCCCTTGTGCTTCGGGATCGTTCGCAGCATCTCTTTCAGGCAGGCGAGTCGGTCTCCGGGTTCGCGCGCCGCGCGGTAGGCTTCCTCGGCCTTTTTGTATTCCGGCGAGACGTTGGTCGGCATCGGGCCTTACTGCGTCTGCCCCGCTTTGGACAGTTCCTCGCGCACGAGGTCCAGAAGCTGCTGCTGCCCAAAACTCGGCAACGGCCGTCCGTTGACGAAATACTCGGGCGTCGCGCTGACCTTGAGCGTGACGGCGTCCTTGATGTCCTGATCCATGCGCGCCTTGATGTCGAAATTATTGAGGTCGGTCTCGAGCCGGTCCATATTGAGCCCCACGCCTTCGAGTACGGCCAGGATGCGCTCTTTAAGGACCCGGTGATTCTGCGTCCACTGGTTCTGGGTCGCGAGCAGCCGCTCGAGCGTCTCCCAGTAAAGGTCCTGGGCGCGGGCTGCTTCAAGCACCTGCACGGCATAGTCGGCGCCGTCGTGGAACGGCACGTGCCGGATCGACAGGCGCAGCTGGTAAGGTGCCTCTTTCAGCCACTGCTTGACCATCGGATAGAACAGGGCGCAAGTGCCGCACGCGGGATCGAGGAATTCGACGATGTGCACGGGGGCATCGGCCGGGCCGAGCGACGGCGCATGGTCGCTTGCGAGCGCGGCCACGCGTGCGTCATCCTGCGTTTCCTGCACGACGCGGTCGTCCTCGCCCTTGATGATGAGCGTCGCGCTCAACGTGATGATGATCAGGATAACGATCGCGGCAACGATCAATAGCCACGGCATGCTGCGTGACGGGCTCTTGTGGGTCTTGTAGCTCATGAATACCTGACTGTCCTCGAACGGCTGTAAAGACTACCACGCCGGAATTCTTCACGGATGGATTGCTTTTTACATACGGCTCACAGAACAATGGGGAATCCGCCATTCTTAGATCGGGGCTCAATGCTGATGCCAGGTCGCATCGAAGACTTTGTCAGTGAACTTCGCAGCCGCAGCGTCATTCGCGCGCTGATCGCATACGCGGTCGTCGCCTGGATGCTGTTGCAGGTTGCCGATGTCACCTTCGATGGCCTGCCGCTGCCGGACAATGCGATGACGGTCCTGATTGTTCTCGTCATCGTCGGCTTTCCGGTCACCGGTATTCTTGCCTGGGCCTACGAGATCACCGTCAAGGGGATCGTGCGCCACGAGGATGCCGATACTCGTGCACCGCGGCTGGCGTTTTTTCAATTCATCGCGATCGTCGCGGTCGTGACCGTAATTGCCGGCTACGGCCTGTACTACGCATCGCAAAACTTCTGGGAACCGTCGCGCCGCTCGATCGCGGTGCTGCCATTCATCAACGACAGTGGCGGCGAGGATACCGAGTACTTCAGCGACGGCCTGACGGAGGAAGTGCGGAGCATCATTTTGCGGCTCGGCGAGTTTCGTGTCGTCAACCTCAACACCAGCATCGGGCTCAAGGACGCCGTGCTGGACGTCGTCTCGATCGCGAGCCGTCTCGGTGCGGAAGTCGTGCTGCAGGGTAACGTGCGGCGTTACCACGACAAGGTATCGGTCACGGCCCGGCTGATCGACGGCGCGAATGGCAATGAGCTGTGGTCGGAGAAGTACGATCGCGAGTTGTCGGATATCTACACCATCCAGGAGGACATCGCCCGTCAGGTGGCGCGGTCATTACATGTCGTCCTGCCGGTTGCTGCGGATCGCCGGCTGAAGAACCTGGGAACGCGCAACGTCGAAGCATTCGACGCTTACCTGCGGGCCATCGACATGTTGCGAGAGCCGCCCGACGAGACCTCCCTGTTGATTGCGGAGGGCCTGTTGCGCGAGGCGCTTGCCCTCGACCCAGATTTTGCCAAGGCGCACGCTGCGATGTGCAGGAAACATCTCGAGGGCTACCGGCTGTCACGTGACGCCACGCGATTCGGGGCCGCCGAAGCGGCGTGCCTGCGGGCGCTCGAGATCGACGACGCTGCTGTGGAGGTGCACGTCGCGCTGGGTAACCTGTACGTCGCCTCGGGCAAAAACGAGAATGCCCTGCAGGAGTTCGAGACGGCACTTGAGGACAATGACAATCTCGCGGATGCCTATATCGGGATCGCAGACGCCTACATCGCTCTGAATCGACCCACAGAGGCCGAGGCAAGCCTGCGCAAGTCCATCGATGTCGATGTCAGTAACTGGTCGAGTTTCAATGCGATGGGTAACTTTTTGTTCGGCCAGGGACGCTTTCTCGAAGCTGCCGAGTTCTACCAGATGTTCGTCAATCGCGTGGACGACAATGGCACAGCGCTGAGTAACCTCGGGGCGGCCTATTACCTGGCCGGCAGGTTCCGTGAAGCGGCCGAGGCATGGGATCGGGCGATAGCGATTCGACCGGGCCGAAGTGTCTACTCGAACACCGGCACCATGTATTTCTTTCTCGGCGAATACGACACGGCGGCAGACCGCTACGCGCTGGCGGCGAACTTCGCACCCAACGATTACATCGTGTGGAGTAACCTCGCCGACGCCTATTACTTCGGGAAGAAGTTTTCGCAGGTAGCGGACGTTACGTACAAGCGGGCGCTTGCCCTCGTGGAGCAACAGCTGGGCGTCAACCCTGACGATGCCGAGGCAATGTCGGTTGCGGCCCACTGCAACGCGCGACTCGGGAATCGCGACAAGGCGCTGGAGTACGCTGCGCGCGCATGGGAAAAAGCGTCGGACAACCTGTATGTGTACTACAATATTGCGCTCGTGCATGCGCAGTTCGGATTGACAGACAAGGCGCTCGATGCACTGGAACGCGCGGTGGCGCTCGACTACCCTGTTGATCTGTTGCCGCTCGATCCCGCCTTCGAGAGTCTTCGGAAAGAGCCGCGATTCAAGCAAATAACAATAGAATAACCGGGAGAGAACGATGAGAGTATCGAAGGGACTGGCAGCTGCCACACTGGCCTTTGCCGCATTGATGTGGAGTGGCACCGAGGCGGTCGCGCAGGAGTGCAACCGGGGCGGCAAACACACGATACAGGTGAGGCCCGCTGAGGATGGCAGTGCCGAGCTCCGGTACCGGGATGGCCCGGGCGACAGCGTGACGGTCTGCCGGGGTGACACGGTAACCTGGGTGCTGGTCGGCTCCGATCGGACGTTTTTCGTGGACTTCCTGGCGGGCGTGCCTTTCGATGGCGCAGCTCGCCGCGGCTACAATTCGAGGCTCACCGTGACGATCGACGCCGCACGCGGTTCGTACAGTTATGACGTTGGCTTCGATGGAGACCCGGGCGTCGACCCGATCATCATCGTCGAGTAGGCGGCTCGCTAGCCGGTCTCGAAAGCCAGCTATTCCTCTCGCTCGAGTTCCTTGGCCAGTTCGACGAAGGCGGGCTCTTCGCGGATGCCATCGTAGAACGCCAGCTTCGGTTCGAGGAACGGCATGACCCGGCTTGGTTCCGCGAGCCCCTCGCGAATGCATTGGACCGCCGCCTCGGCGGCGCCGGCGATGGCCAGCAGCTGGCAGACAAAGTCGCGGTTGCCCACGCGATTGGCCCAGTCCGTACCACTGCCCCTGAAGTACTGCTTGATAAACTGTTCGGCTGTGTCGGTATCGCCTTCGACGGCCGCCAGCGTTGCCAGTGTGATCGCGCGCCAGTCGGTGACCTGATCGTACTGGATACCGGCTTCGTGTAAGTTCTCGCGTGCGATCGCCACCAGTTCGGCAGCCGTATCCTGGTTCCCGAGAAGATGCGAGATCAGTAGCTTGTTGAACTGCTTGTTCGAGAGGCCCATCGGCGTGACGCCGTCATCCGGCAAAGCCTCGAGGGCCCTGGCGGCGGCTTCGAAATTGCCACCCATCGCGAGAGCGAAGGCCATGTTGTCCAGCGATTCCTTCGTCTCGAATTCGTCATTGATCGCGACGACATCCTGCACCATGCGCTGCGGGTCTCCGTGCTCGCGAACAGCGAGCTGGGCGCGCAGGAACTCCATGTTCTCGTCTCGCCAGTCGTAGGCCTCGAGCTCGGCGATCGCCTCGTCGTAACGGTGGGCCAATGCGAGGTTGAAGATAAGTCGGTTATCCCACATGGGATTGCGCGGCTCGAGCTTACGTCCCGTCCGCAACGTCTCGATCATCGCGTCGTAGTCGCCCAGGCGGCGCTCGATCCACGTCTTGATGCTGATGACTTCTGTATCGCTCGGCACCCGATCCAGAACGCGCGAGGTGAGCTCGAGGGCGAGGTCATAGTCCCTGAGGATGTAATAAGTGTAAAAGGTCTGCGCGATCAGGTGGTCGACGGAGTCGGGCGCCACCGCCTGGATTTTCTCGAGTACGCTTTCGGCTCGCGCAACCGATTCGGCGTCGCCCCCCTGGAACGCCGACAATGCGTCACTGCCGACGAGGAGTGCCAGGGGCCGCGTGAACGCGGGGTCGAGCTCGGCGGCTTCGAGCAGTAGGTTGCGGTACTCCTCGGACTGGTGCCCGTGCCGGATTTCATAGCGTACGGCCAGCGCCTCGTGATAGGCACGGTAAGCGGCCATGTTCTGCGTCGGGATGGGGCTCTTGACGGCCGCCGCCGTGAACGTGGTCTGCAGCGCTTCTGCGATGGCGAGAGCAATGTCGTCCTGAACATCAAAGATGCTGGCCGTCGTCAGCTCGCGGTCGTAGGTCTCGGCCCACAGGTGCTCGTCGGTCTTCGCATCGATGAGCTGCGCGTTGATGCGGATGCGATTGCCGGCGCTCTGTACCCCGCCTTCGAGGATGGCGTCGGCGCCGAGCGCCGCGCCGATCTCACGTATGTTGTGTTGCACATCCTTGTATTCCATGACCGAGGTACGCGAGACAACGAGCATCGAAGGTGTCTGCGCGAGTTTCGTCAGCAGATCGTCATGCACGCCGGCCGCGAAGAATTCCGAGTCCTCGTTGGCCGTAACGGCCGAGAAGGGCAGCACGGCGACGACGGGCGGGCCGGCGTCGCGTTTCGCCTGTACGGCTTCCGCACGACCCGGGCGGGCAC
>JARRMH010000145.1:0-10404 GCA_037386205.1 Woeseiaceae bacterium
CTGGGTCAGCAACGTCGCCCGGGTACTCGATATTCCGTTCTGCGTGGCGGGCGGCATCAAGTCGCTGGCCGACGCCGAAGACGTTCTCAACAAGGGCGCGGACAAGATTTCCATCAACTCGCCCGCTCTCGCCAGCCCGGACCTCATCGGGGAGCTGGCGAGGCGATTCGGTTCCCAATGCGTGGTAATCGGCATCGACAGCCGCGAGGAGCAAGGTGACTGGTTCGTCTACCGGTACACCGGGGACCCCGACAAGACGACGGCGGCGCAGCGGCGCACGCTCGACTGGGTCGAAGAGGTTCAACGGCGCGGCGCCGGCGAAATCGTACTCAACTGCATGAACCAGGACGGCGTCCGTCGCGGCTACGACTGCAGGCAGCTTGCAGCCGTGCGCGCCATCTGCGACGTACCGCTGATCGCGTCGGGCGGCGCCGGCGAAAAAGCACACTTTCGGCAGGTCTTCGAGGATGCGAACGTCGACGGCGCGCTCGCGGCCAGTGTGTTTCACAGCGGCGAGCTGCCCGTCAACGAGCTCAAGCGCTACCTGGACGACATTGGTGTCAGTATACGAATATGAGGACCGCTCCGTGAACGATTCCAATATTGCCTTTATTACCGAGCTGGAAGGCATCGTGCGCGACCGCCTGGAAGCGCGCCATGAGGACAGCTATACGGCACGACTCGCTGCGTCGGGTACGCGTCGAATCGCGCAGAAAGTCGGAGAAGAAGCCGTCGAAGTCGCGCTGGCCGCCACGGCGGGCGACCGCCAGGAAATCATCGACGAGGCCGCGGACCTTATCTACCATCTTATCGTCCTCCTGAATGAACAGGGCCTCGGTCTCGCCGACGTTGCCGCGCAGCTCGAGCGCCGCCACGCTCCCGATTAATACGTATTGCAGCGAACCGCACTGCCGCGCACAGTCATTCACAGGTCCTGACTGTTAGGGAGTCACCAATGACTGCTCACCCCTGGCTTCGAGCTTTCCTGATTCTGGTAGCCACCTGTGCCGTAATTGTTGCCATCGCCAGCCCTGCTTTCGCCGAGGGAGGAATGCACAGTCGGCATCAACAGCATCAAATGCCGGACTATTCTGTACTCGACGCGGACGGTGACGGCAAGGTCACGGCGGAAGAGTTTTATGCCTTTCGTGCCAGCCGCATGCAGGCCCGGGCCGCCGAGGGACGGAAAATGAAGCACGCGGCGAATGCCCCTGCATTCGAAGACCTCGACCTCGATGCTGATGGCTCGCTGTCAGCTGATGAATTCGCGAAGCACCACGCGCGGTGCCCCATGCACAACAAGGCAGCGCAGGAAGACGACGATTAGCTGACGCTAGATCGTTGCCTGGTCGAGCGCACGCCGGTTGGCCGGCCGCTCGGCGCACCGGTCGGCATAGGCGTCGAGATTACGTGACGACGGCAGCATGCCGAACTGGCGCAGGAAGATGGCGCTCGAGCCGAGCATGACGTCTGCGGCCGTAAACCAGTCGCCGAGAATCCACTGTTTGCCCTCGAGGCCGTCGTCCCAGGTCTCGAGCATCAGGTCGAAGTCGCCCCAGCCGCTGCGGCGGCGATTGGGTTCGATGTTGTTGAATTTCTCCGACATCGCCGGCTCAACCACCCCGGGCGTGTACAGCATCCAGTACAGGTACTTGCCGCGCCGCGCGTCGTCGAGCGCAGGCGCGAGCGATCCCATCGCATATCGATCCGCAACGTACAAACAAATCGCGGCGGAGTCCGACAGCGCCACGTCCCCGTCGACGAGCGCCGGCACCTTGCCCATCGGACTTGCCGTCCGGAATGCATCGTTGTCCATGCGCCCGGGGTCGTCGATGTCGATGCGCTCGATGCTGTAATCCACACCGGCCTCCTCGAGCATCCAGATACCCCGTTGCGCGCGGGTTTGTGGAGCCCAGAAAAGTTTCACAGTACGACCTCCTTTGCGACCTCGCGCATGTTGTAGCCGGAGCTCATGACGTAGCCATAAGCGCCCGCGTTGGCGATCAGGATAACATCGCCTTCCTGGCTGGGCGGCAACAGGCGGTCGCTGCCGAGCCGATCGCCGGTCTCGCAAACCGGGCCGACGACGGTCACGGTCTCGCTCGGCATATCGTCGGCGCGCGTGAGATTGACGATCTCATGATAGGCGCCATAGAGCGCCGGTCGGATCAGCGAATTCATACCCGTGGAGACGCCGACATAGCGCATCTCCCCCTTGCCCTTCGTCTGCGTCACGCGGGTAAGCAGGACGCCGGCGCGCGCCACGATGTAGCGGCCGGGCTCGAGCCACAGCTCGTAGCGTGGAAACGTGGTCCTGATGTCGGCAAGCGTCTGGTCGAGCGCCTGCAGGTCGAGCGGCTTGTCGCCAGGTTTCTCGGGAACGCCCAGACCGCCGCCAAGATCGATTGCCTCGACCCCCGGGAACCGCTGCGCAACCTGTACCAGTTCGTCCGCCACGCTGCGCCAGTTGTCGTGATCGAGGATACCGCTTCCGGAGTGTGCGTGGATGCCGACGACCTCGGCACCGGCTGCCTCGACGAGGCGCTGCAATTCTTCGACCTCGATTCTCGGGATGCCGAATTTCGAGTGGACGCCGGCGGTCTTGACATGCGCGTGGTGGCCACGCCCCTGCCCCGGGTCGATGCGGATGAACAGTCGTCGGCCGGTGAAGAGTTCCGGCCACGCCTGCAGCGGGTACAGATTGTCGAGCGTTACCTGCACGCCGCGCTCCAGGCCCCAGGCATACTCCTCGCGCGGCGCAAAATTCGGTGTAAACAAGACGCGTGAATGATCGAGCCGGGGGAACACGTGCTCGAGCCATTCGACTTCGCCGGGCGACACACATTCGAAATCGAGGCCGGCCGCGTCGACCGCCCTGAGCACGTCGGCGTTCGAGTTTGCCTTGATCGCGTACAGCGCCCGGTCGATGTTCTGCAGGTTGCCCAGCGATGTGGCCGCCTCCGTCACGCTGTCGAGATCGTAGACGTACGCGTTGCCCTCTTCGGCGGCGATCTTCAGCAGGTCCTGACGCTTGCGCATCCACCAGGTATCGGCTTCTCTCGCCATCGGCTCGTCGCCGGCAAACAGCCGTTCCCAGCTCGGCCCGAACACCTTCACGGAACCCGTCCTGCGTACCAGGGAAGCATGCAGCCGGGCGACCAGGCTCCTCGAAGACTTCGAGAGCCGGCGCGAGCCGGGGCATGATCGTGCGGATCTTGCGACCGACCAGGCTAATGGCGGCACAATCGCGGATGAGACTGACACGGCACAGCTTGCCAAGATCGACCAGCAGCGCCTCCTCGACCTGCCGGGGAAGCAAACCGTTGCTGGTGTCGACCGAGACGGTAACGCTGGTCTCGGACGTCGATACCAGGTCCACTGAGACCCCGTTGGCGGCGAATGCCGCGAAGGCTTTGGCAAGAAAACCTGCCTCGTGCCACATGCCCACGGTCGTCATCGAAACGAGCGTCAGGCCGTCGCGGATGCAAATACCCTTGACCTGCGGTTCGGCCTCGTCCGTGACGGCCGAAATGACGGTCCCGGGAATTTCCGGGTGCTCGGTGCTGCGGACAAAAATCGGTATCCCGTGACTGCGGGCCGGCGAAATGCAGCGCGGGTGCAATACTTTGCTGCCCGCCGAGGCCAGTTCCTGCGCCTCGTCGTAATGCAGTGACACGAGTAACCGGGCTGACGGGACGACGTGCGGATCCGCAGAGAACATGCCCGGCACGTCGCTCCAGATTTCGAGGCGCCGTGCCTGGAGCTTGGCGGCGAAACAGGCAGCGGACGTATCCGATCCGCCGCGCCCGAGCAAAACGGTTTCATCCGAGCTGTTGCGCGCGATAAAGCCCTGGGTCAGGGCGATTCCCCCCGCCTCGGTCAGCCGCCGCTGCAGCGTTTCGTCGACAGAATGATCGCAGGAAGCGGCAAGATAATTGACTGCCTCGTTGCCGCCCGCTTGCGTGCGACTGCGGAGAAACTCCCGGGCGTCGTACCAGTGCACGGGCAGTTCCCTGGTCCGCAGGTAGGCCGCGCCCAGTTCCGTCGCCATGAGTTCACCGAGTGCCATGACGCGGACGCGGACCCGCACGCTGACCTCCCTGACGAGACGCACGCCGGCGACGAGTTGCTCCAGTTCGTGCAGCCGCTCGGCCAGCAGGGAATCACCGTCCAGCCCGAGATCATTGGCAAGCTCCAGGTGCTGCGTGCAGATTCTCTCAAGTTGCGGTCCCGGGTCCCCGGTGACGGCACAGTCGAGCATGTCAACCAGCGCGTTCGATACGCCACCCAGCGCAGAGTGCACGATGACCGGCCGCAGGCCGGCGTCGAGGCGCGCGCGGACCAGCTCCGCGATCCTGTCCCAGTGCCGCGCTGTCGATACGCTGCTGCCGCCGAACTTCATGACGACCCAGGGGGAACCGGCAATCTCCTCGGGCGCGCCCAGTGCCAACGAGTCGCCGAATACCGCTTCCGAGAACAAGTGCCATTCGCACCCACGCGCCTCTGGCGCGCCATGTGTTTTGTGTGTTCTTCCATATCGAGTGCGTCGATAAGCTGGCACATCACGTGGGTGTCGGAAAAATCCATTGACGCAGTAAATCGGACCTTGCGGTCGAGGTCAAGTCAAACCGCGCGTCAGTCCCATTTCGGGGGAATTGTGTGAGCCCCCTCGGAAGCTGACGATACCTCGTTTCGATATTTCGCAAGGACGCCGCTCGTGACCTTCGATTCCGGTCGCCGCCAGTCCCTGCGCCGTTGCTCCAGTTCCGCGTCGCTGATGTCCGCATTGATTTCCATGCGCTCGGCGTCAATGCGAATACGGTCACCGTCACGTATCAGGGCGAGCGGTCCGCCGACCGCGGCCTCGGGCGTGACGTGCCCGACGACGAATCCGTGGCTGCCACCGGAGAATCGGCCATCGGTAATCAGGGCCACGTCCTTGCCGAGCCCCTTGCCCATGATCGCGCTGGTGGGACTCAGCATTTCGCGCATTCCCGGCCCGCCTTTTGGGCCCTCGTAGCGAATCACGACGACATCGCCCGCGACGACATCACCGTCGAGGATGGCCTGCAACGCGTCTTCCTCGGAAGGATACACCCGCGCCGGGCCCTCGAAGTGCAGACCCTCTTTGCCCGTGATCTTGGCGACGGCACCTTCCGGCGCAACATTGCCATACAGTATGGCCAGGTGACTGTCCTGTTTGATGGGAGTATCGAAATCCCGAACGATGTCCTGTCCGGCCGGATAGTCCTCGACATCGGCCAGGTTCTCGGCCAGCGTCTTGCCGGTGACGGTGAGGCAGTCGCCATGCAGCAAGCCACGATCCAGCATGCGCTTCATGAGCGGCTGGATGCCGCCGATTTCAATCAGTTCCGACATCAGGTAACGGCCGCTGGGCCTGACATCCGCCAGCACGGGCACGCGCTTACCGATCTCGGTGAAATCGTCGAGGGACAGGTCTACCCGCGCTTCGCGCGCTATGGCCAACAGGTGCAGGACGGCGTTGGTCGAGCCGCCGAGCGCGATCACGACCGAAATCGCGTTCTCGAATGCCTTGCGTGTCATGATGTCGAGCGGCTTGACGTCTTCACGAATCAGGTTGAGGACAGCTTGTCCTGCCCGGTGTGAGTCGCTTTTCTTGGCATCGGATACGGCCTCCTGGGCGGAGCTGTTCGCGAGGCTCATGCCGAGCGCCTCGATTGCGGACGCCATGGTGTTGGCCGTGTACATGCCGCCGCACGCGCCGGGTCCCGGGATTGCGGTCTGTTCGACTGCAAGCAACTGCGCATCGCCAATGGTCCCGCCCGAATAGGCCCCGACGGCCTCGAACACGGACACGATGTCGCGGCGTTCGGCGCCCGGCTTGATGGTCCCTCCGTACACGAACACGGCCGGTCGAGTCAGACGGGCCAGCGCCATAACGCAGCCCGGCATGTTCTTGTCGCACCCGCCGATCGCCACGACGCCATCGAACCCTTCCGCACCGACCACCGCTTCAATCGAATCCGCGATGATTTCCCGGGACACGAGCGAATAGCGCATGCCCGGCGTTCCCATGGAGATACCGTCGGAGACGCTGATCGTGTTGAAAACGACCGCCTTGCCGCCGTTTTCATCCGAGCCCCTGGCGGCCTCGCCTGCGAGCCCGTCGATGTGCATGTTGCAGGGAGTCACCATGCTCCACGTCGACGCAATGCCGACCTGGGGGCGCTCGAAATCCGCCTCACTGAATCCGACCGCGCGCAGCATGGCACGGCTCGGCGCCTGTTCGACGCCATCAACGACAAGGCTCGAATAGCGCCGCAGTTTCTTATCACCCATAAATCCGTCGCTCCAGGGAGTTCGTCCATGCCCATTGCGGGCCGGAGCGGCAGTCTAGCAGCAAATCAACGGGCCGAGTATGCCGCCCGGCGAGCTACAACTCGTCGTCGCGAATCATCACGGCAATGTTGGGAGAGACGTCGATCGGCTGCGTGGCCGTGTAGACATTCAGCTTGACCACGAAAGCCTCGTCGCCTTCGGCGAGTGAATCCTGGACCAGCGGTATCAGCAGCGTTGCCTTCTTTTCCCCGGGACCGAAATTCACCGAGGAACTGTCCGGTGCGAAATAGTCTTCGCCCTGCGTGGCCGTAAGGTCTTCGACCATGAAACCGACCACGAGCGGGCTCTCATCCGGATTGAACCGCCTGACATCGACCTGCACTGCCGAGTCGCCCTCGTTGACCGAAACCTGGGTAGTCGCAAACCCGACCGTGTTCGCAGGCAGCCTGTCCTCGAAGTTGCGCCGATCGTCATCCTCTATCGTCACATGAACGATCCCGAGTTCCGACTCCGCAGAATCGTTCAGCCGTAACCTCAGGGTCGACGTCTCGTCGAGCTCACGGCGCGGATCGGACGCCGCCCGCAGCGTGATCCTGGCGCGTTGCTGGCCGTCGCGGAACATGACCAGCCCGGCATTGGACAATGCATACTGGCCCGTCGACCACGGCGAGGCCGGGGCATCGTACGCAATTTCCTCGAGGCGCAACGCGAGGTTGCCGTCCGGACGGCCATCCCGAACAAAGTCGATGGTGGCTGGCTCGCCGTCCTCGCGCAGAACGATACGCACCGGTGGCGCCGGCTCGCCGCTCGCCGATACACGGACAATCGCATCAGCCGGCGGCAGCCGGGAAAAGTCGATACCGGATTGCGGCGCGGGATCGCGTGATGGCGCCTGCGTCACCGCTTCCTCGACCGGATTATCTTCCGCTGGAGCCGGCTCGGTCGGAGGTGCTACAGCGGCAGTTGATTCGGCAGCCGACTCCCGGCTGGCAGGCTCTGCAGTCGGCTCCACTGATGACTCGGGCACTGTTGCGGGCTCCACCGGCGCGGCATCCAATGCTGCGTCAGTCACCTGGTCCGCCGGCACGATGGGGTCGTCGACGACCTCCGTGACGATCTCTTCCGGCGGCGCTATTTCGATCGTCGAGTCGGCGGCAACGTATTTCTCGATCCACGGGTCGAGATACCCGAGCTGATGGGCTACGACACCGGCCAGCCCGAGCAACACGAAAACAACAGCGACCCACTTACCCAGCGAGCCGTCATCCTCTTCGGAAACGAAGCGCTCGGGCATATCAATAACAATGGATTCTTCCCCTTTCTCGCCCAGCGCGTCGATGAATTCACGGACCGAGCCAAAGCGCGTAACCCGGGCGTACGACAGGGCTTTCTTGAGCGTCGCCCATTGTCCGTCGGTCAGTCCCTGAGGCCGCTGTGGCTGCATGCCGGCTTCCGACGCCTCGGCGGCGTTGCGCGGACCGAACACACGGTATCCGGCGACGAGCCGGTAGAACAGGCAAGCGAGCGAGAATACGTCATCGGCCGGGACCGGCTCCTCCCCGCCGAGCACCTGGAGGCTCGAATAGGCCGGGGTCAGAGCACCGAGTACGCCGGGATCAAAGTCGTTCTGTGCCTGTTTCTGGCGGACGCGCGCGACACCGAAGTCGAACAGCTTGGCATTGCCGTCCGGAAGCAGCATGATGTTCCCCGGCTTTACGTCCGCATGCACTATGCCGCAGCGATGCGCATAGTCGAGAGCATCCCCGATCTGCCGCACGATTCGGAATGCCGCTTCCTTGTCGATCGACCTGGCGTCTGCCGAGTCCAGAATCGTCGCGAGCGTCTGCCCCTCGAGCCACTCGAGCACGAGGAAGTACAGGTCGTCGTCACGGTCGAGGTCGATGAACCTGACGATATGCGGGTGAATCAGGCAGCGCGTCTTGGTTGCTTCCTGCTGCAACGCGCGCAGCGCATTGCCGTCTTCTGCGAGTGCCGGGGACAAAACCTTGATCGCCACGCTGGCCTGCCCGGTGCCCGCTTCGGCGAGCCGCCGGTCGAATGCCTTGTAGACGACGCCCATACTGCCACCGGAAATCTTCTCCTGAAGCAGGAACCGGTCACGCAGTATCGACCCTGCCTGGACCCGTGCATCCGCGTCGTTGACCGACAGTGCGTCACTCGGCAGTACGGTAGTCGCACCGAACGAGTCCTCCTGTTCGGGCTCTCGCGGCGTGCTGGATGCCGCTTGCGGCGATTTGACCGCGCGCGCAACCGGGCTGGTCGGAATCTGTTCCGTCATGTAGCGGTCGAGCATCGACTTGACGAGCTGAAACGTCTCCTTGCGCAACTCGCCGG
This sequence comes from Woeseiaceae bacterium, assembly GCA_037386205.1. Lineage (GTDB taxonomy): Bacteria > Pseudomonadota > Gammaproteobacteria > Steroidobacterales > Woeseiaceae > UBA1847. Next base: position 8,677 of record JARRMH010000145.1, read on the forward strand.
CTTCGTATTGCTCCTGCAGGACGCGCCGAATTTCCGCTTCGCTGTTTCCGCTGGACGCCAGCAACGACCCGATTCCTTCCTGGATCTCGGTAATCATATCGACGTCATCGGCCATCGACTGCAAGCTGTTGTCAAAGACAGCCAGCTGCTCGGCCAGGTCGTCGCGCGGCTTTTCCGATTCGGCATTCATATGTAAAAAAGGATTCTAACGGGAATCACAAGCCCCAAACCGGAACTGGTCGTCAAAATATCTTACCCGGATTGAGCGTGTTTGCCGGATCCAGGCCCTTCTTGAGCAATTTCATCAGCTCGAATTCGGCGCCGCCACGGTATCGGCGCAGGTACACCTTCTTTGCCTGTCCGACGCCGTGCTCGGCACTGAAACTGCCGCCAAGCTCGTTGACCAGGTCATAGAGCGCCACGGTAATGCGCTCGCCTTCGGCCATCCACTCATCCTCCGGCAGATCCCGCGGCAGGACGACGTTGTAATGCAAATTACCGTCGCCGACATGTCCGAAGGCGATCAATTGCAGGTCCGGACGCAGCGACGCGAGCAGCGCATCGCCGCGCTCAAGGAACTCGCCCATGCGCGACAGCGGCACGGACACGTCGTGCTTGAGTGCCCTGCCTTCCTTGCGCTCGGCTTCCGCCACGGAGTGACGCAACCGCCACAGCCGGTCCGCCTCGCCGGCATTCTTGGCGATGACCACGTCGAGTACCTGCTGCGTTTCGACCTGGCGCATGAGGACATCGTTGAGCAGCTCCTGGTCATCGCCGATTGCGGCGTCCATGAGCACATACCACGGGTGACGCTCGCCAAAAGGAAGCGAGACGTCCGGAATATGCTGCTCGACGATTTCGGCGACCCGGTTCGAGAACAGTTCAAACGACTCCACGCGATCGTGCAACCGGGTCTTCAGGTTGGCCAGCACAGCCACCGCAGTCGCTGCCGTTTCGAGCGCAAGCAGCGCGGTCGTCATCGGGCCCGGCTCGGGAAACAGCCGCAATGTCGCCGCGGTAATGATGCCGAGCGTTCCTTCACTGCCGATGAACAGCTGTTTGATGTCGTAGCCGGCCGTATCTTTGCGCAATGCCCGTTGCGTATCGAGAATCGTGCCGTCCGCAAGGACCACTTCGAGTCCCATCACGAGCGCACGGGCCGTGCCGTAACGGCCGACATTGATGCCGCCCGCATTGGTCGCAATGTTGCCGCCGATCTGGCAGGTGCCCTCAGCGCTCAGGCTCAGGGGGAAAAACCGGTGTGCCTGCCGTGCTATTCTCTGGACCGATTCCAGCGTGCACCCGGCCTCGACCTCGATCGAGAAGTTGTCCGCATCGACATTGCAGACACGGTTCATACGCGCAAGGGACACGACGACCTGGTCACCGCTGGTATCGGGGACCGCTCCACCGCACATTCCCGTGTTGCCGCCCTGCGGTACGATCGATGCGCCTGCGGCATGGCACGCGCGCACCACCGCGGCGACTTCGCCGGTTGATGCCGGACTCACCATGATCGGGGTGCTGCCCTCGTAGACGCCCCGCCAGTCGACGAGGTGCGGACCCAGTTCCTGCGGATCCGCGGTCCAGCCCCTGGTTCCGACGATGCTCTTCAGGCGCTCAATCAATTCCGTCATCGAAGATCGCCTGTGATTCAAAGGTACTCCAGTCGATATTGCTACCGCACATTACCAGCACCAACCGCTTGCCCCGCACGCTGTTAACAAG
>JARRMH010000146.1:0-5946 GCA_037386205.1 Woeseiaceae bacterium
CATGACCGGCTGCTATACTTTGCATTTCAGCCCGTCAGTAATTTCATTGCTGGCAGGCTCTTGATGACCCACACCGGCCGGTCACGATTTCACTTCTAAACCCTATTTGATGATGCCGAAAACTGATTACGGGAGTCGCATTCACGATCACGTTCACCGCTTTTTCTCCGGGCACGCGGCTCATCGCGAGGACTTCGACAAAGGGCCTATTCAGTCGGTGATTCCAGGATTCCACGTGATTGCATTGGAACCCGGCCCAAAGTCAGAAGTTTGGACGTACGTATCGGTTGGATCGGGACTCATCGAGCAAGACGGTTGTGAGAGATTGGAGTTTCTGATTACCGCTGACGAACCATCCGCCAAACATACGGAACGCCTTGCAATGACGGCCTTCTATCACCACACGGAGAAGTTGGGCTTGGGCCACACGTTTCCGTTAGGCGAACCGTGGTTGCCAGAGTCAACGCTCGATCATGCATTGATCAGTTTGCCGTATCCGTTTGGGCAGGATTTGGAGATTTTTTGCGCGGATGGCGATCACATACACTTCTACTGGGTACTCCCCATTACGAGTGAAGAAACGAAATATAGGCACGCAAACGGGTTAGAGGCACTTGAGTCGAAATTCAGCGATACTGAGATGAACTATACCGACGCTCGGCGAGCCTCGGTTGTGTAGTTCTGAATGTCTCCCTCTGGCCGGGAGCACTCATTCGCCTGGGAGCGGCATGACCGGCTGCTATACTCCGCATTTCAGCCCGTCGGTAATCTGCTTACTGGCAGGCTCTTGATGACCCTTACCGGACCGTCAGCGAATCCTCTTAGACTGACTCCAGTTTAGGTACATCTCCGAATTGACGGGTTCTTCTGTCTCCCGCAGAAAGTGTATTCACATCCGAGAAAGCCAAATCCAGCCAAAGCTGGAGACGCAAAGCCACGGGTCCTCGCTTCCTCCGCGACGTTCGAGCGCCACGAAGGACCCCAAGATCGCCGGGCTGCCAACAAAAAAGTATCAAGGGAGATTGTGATGAAGATAGTACGTGCTGTGATAAGCACTTTTGGCGCGCTTTTGCTGTGCGGTCTAGCATCCAACATTAACGCGCAGTCCATATCGCTGGCTCCAACCAGCGTCGTAAATAACGTAAATAACGGAGATACCGTCTCGTTCAATGTAGTAATGGACTTCAGTGGCTACCCGAACGGTACCCTTGGTGGTGGCTTCGATATTATTTTCGATTCCAGCGCTCTGCAGTTTCTCGGATTCACTCGCTTCGAAGTTGGCGATCCTGCTTTCAGCCGCGACCCGGACATCTTTGTTGGACTGCTTGAGAGTTGGGCGGTCGGCGATTTCAATGGCTTGCCCGCCGTCGCAGTGCTCGGCAACGTGTGGTTTCAAGTATTGCCCACAATGGGAGCAAGCACGACTGTGAGCACCTCTGCGACTAACGGTGTGGCTGGTCCGTGGATTGACGCGACGGACTTTGTCACTTTGATACCCGTGGTCTACAACGAAGTTCTTATCACAAGCCCTCCCCGTGTAGGCGGATCGGCAACAGGAATAACGATCGAGGATGTCACTTGCAAGAACAAGTCAACGAAACAGCCGAAAGTCAAGATTACTATCGACGGTACTGCGACAACTTGGGACTGCGAGGCAGCGGGCCTAATTGTCAATCCCGGAGACGAAATTGAAATGAAGGTCAAAGGCACTGCCGACTGAGGTAGTTCAGCTTCAATAAATTATTGACCGAATGAACTCCGCCCTCGTGGCGGGGTTTTTCTTAGGGCGTCGCGTCTGCTTATGGGCAAGCGCCGTCTCTGCGAATTCCAGTTCTTTGGCATAGTAATCACGACGGCCGCTGAGGTCGTCGCGGGTTCCCTGCAGTTCCTCGATGATCTGGGTTCGCCAGGCCCGGGCCTCGTCGGCCTGTTTGCGTTGCTCGTTCCAGTTGTCGACCTGCAGTGCGATGAGAATACCGGCCACGACGATGAAGAGTTCGACAAAGACACCGAACCAGTGCTGGCGGCGCAGAGCGCCCGCTAGTCTCGAAACGATCAATTTCTGCACCCTTTCTTTGTAGACGATAGGTCCTGCCGGAAATACGCACGCGCCGCAACGCTTGCGCAAATCCTGGGTCAATATTGGGTGCAAATCAACAGCCGATTTTTGCGGCTCAAGTCGGCATCGTGTAACACGCACTTCTAACGAGGCAGTCGACCGCATTCAAACCAGGGATGAACGCCTCGAGAAAGCAGACGCCAGGGTGGCGCAAGGGGCCCTAGCGCAGATACTGCTCGGCGAATGCCTCGACGACCTGGTCCGGTGTGATCGACCTCGCGTTGCCGTCGCCCTCGAGAATCAGGCTGTTACCTGGCGGTTGCCAGAGTTTCACGTCGTCGGCCATGATCGCGACCTGTGGTTTGTCGAGGGATGCTGCGAGATGTGAGGTCGCCGTGTCCACGGTGACGGTAAGGTCGCACCGGGCCATCACGGCTGGCAACTCGAAGAAATTACCCGTGGCCGTGAATGCCTTTACAGCCAACGCCGACAATGCATCGTCGGCCTCGATACCTGCACGCGTTTCCTCGAACTTGTCCGGAGGACTGTTCACGATGAAGGCGATACCCGGGTATCGCTCGTGGATACCGAGCATCACGTCGCGCAGCTGCTCCCAGGGATAGTCTTTCCGTGGCGCGGTGGAGAGGTGATTGAGGAACACGAAGGACTTGCAGCCGGCGCCGAACGAGGCAAGGTACTTTCTCGCCGCCTCGTCGTATTTCGGATCGTAGCGAATCTCGAGCGACTCGCGGCCAGCGGCGTCCGCCGCAGTCAGGCCGAAGATCCTGCCGAACACCCCGGCGTAGATCGCAGTGATCCGGCCGAGCCGTCGCGAGTACTCGTCGAAGGACAAATAGCCGTCGAGACGGCTGAAGTACCACCATTTCGCGAGCGGGTTGTTCCAGGGTTTGCTCTTCGTCGCGACGGCGAATGCCGTCGACGAAATCTGCCGCGCGACCTTTGCAAACTGTTCGCTTCGGTTCTTGCCGACGAAAACGATGAGATCGTGTTCGCGTTCTGCCGCTTCCGCGATCTGCGACGCTCGCTCGGCCACGTTGCTGACGATCGGGTAGATCTCGCCGAAAGCCCCATCGGCCCTGAGCCACTCGCCCAGCGTCCTGTTGCGTCCGGCAGCCCAGCTGTGCGGGCGTCTTCGACAGTCGTCGAACCAGACGTCGATCTCGAGGTGCGGGTACTTTTGCCTGAGCGCTTTGAGCCAGACGCCCTGGTAGGTGTAGTCGCCGATCGCGAGGTGCGTCATGTAGAGCAGGCGCTTCGCGTCCAGCAGCTGCCGGTGACTAATGAGCGGCGTCATTTCCCGGCTGGCAGGTTGTTTGTGAAATCGCGGAAATGCCGATTCAGCTTCGGCGTCGACCAGAGGCGCATGAAAGCGCGCTTAAGCTTGATCGTAACCTTCACCCACTTGTTCTGCGGCATCTCCTCGAGCGTGCCATCCGGATTGATGTCCGATGCGCCGCCGATATCGGTGGTCACGCAGTAGGGCAAGAGCCCGTAGGGGTAGACGCCTGCTTCCCACCAGGATTTCAGCTGGCTGTCTGCCGGCTGGGTAACGTAGGGCAGGTGGGCAAGCATCTTCTTTGCGCCGTGGCGGCTGATTGCCTGTCCCTGGAAGCCGAGGGGATAGCGGTGATAGGTCACGAAGGTGTGGCCCATAAAGTCGAAGCGCTTCGAGATGTTCTTTTTGCCGCCCCTCCGGAGTGCAAACAGCTTGATGAAGTCCCAGCGTCCTTCCGGCAGGGTCTCGACCAGATTGATGACGTCAGCGAAGTTGTCGAGAAGCTCGACATCGTCCTCAAGAACGATACCGAAATCGAGGTCATCTTCGACGATCTTCTGCCAGGCCTTGCGATGGCTCATGCTGCAGGCGACTTCGCTCCTGCTCAGATCGCGATGGTAGGTTTTCGCGACAACGTGTTCCGGCGATACCCGCTCTACGTCATCATCGCTCAGGTTCCTGCCATCGACCGCCTCGATGCGTTCGAAGGCGACCCCGGTAGCGTCGAGCTGTTTCTTCATGCCGGCCAGGCGTTCGGGTGAGCGATCGAGGTTGATGACTAGGACTTTGTACCCGGGCATACCTGGTTCCTTCAGATCGTCACGAAATTCTTCGCGAGCAGTTCGACGGCCGGGCGGGGCAGCTTGTAGCGCTTTTTCGCCTTGTCGATGAAAAGATCCCACCCGGACTGCCTGATCTCGGCGAGCGTATCTGCGTCGATAATGCCGTCGAACAGCTCGCAAAAGTCGTTGCAGTAGCGTGCCTCGCGCTTCAGCGTGCTGTTCGTATAGCCGCGGCCGGCATAGTGGATGAAACTGGCGTCGCGGTAACCCTCCTCGCCCAGCGCGTCCATACGGTTGAATTCCGGGGAAATGGACTCGTGCTTGAGGCCGTCGCGGTGCAGCAGGTAGTTGAAATAGGTCTGCTCGTAATACTGGATGTGATTGCAAAGTTTCTGCAGATCCTCGAGCGTCGCGATGTCGAACAGCGGGCACTGCCGCGAGATGAGCATGCAGCCGACGTTGTAATACACGGGCTTGCCGTTGTCGTGCGGCCAGCTGTCGAGCGGGCCCATGATCGCCGTAATCTTGTCGATGACGTGCTGCCGCTGGAGCAGCTGGCCCTCGTTGAATGCATACAGGGTTTCCAGGTCCGCATAGACCTCGAATATATCTCTCGCATCTGGGGCCACGATGATGTCGGCGTCGAGATAGAGCACGCGGTCGTATTCTTTCAAGAGTTCGCCGATATAGAGTTTCTCGGTCCACGCCTTGCTGGCGGTATGCCGCGGGTTGTCGAGTGTGATCGGGTAATGCAGCTCCTGTGCCACGGCGAGGTCGGCCCCCACCCGGTCCGCAAAATGCTCGAAACTCATCACCGCGGCGCGGTACATGGGGTTATCCCCGACGGCCAGTGTAAAAACGGCTTTCTTCATGAGTAGAGCTCATCCAGCAATTCAGCGACCTCGCTGCCGGCTTTGCGGGTATCGACGAGGGCCATGTTACGCCCGGTACGCCTGCCGATGGGCGGCGTGAAAGACAGGCGTTTGCCCGGCTGCGTCAGCGTTTGCCAGCGGATGTCGGGCCGGGATCGCCGCCCGGCGTAGAAGCCAACGGTCGGCACGTCGTGCAGGCCCGCCAGGTGGATGGGCCCGGTAGAACCGGCGATAAACAGGTCGGCAGCGACCAGGGACCGTGCAAAGTCGGCCAGGTCGTCGAGCGGATTGGCAAGTTCTGCCGTGACGCCCTCGGTCCTGAGCCGGCGCGCGAGTTCCGCGGCGAGCGATTGCTCGTCGCCCGAATACGTCAGCAGGACTTTCATGTGGATGCTGGTCGATTCGTCAATGGTCTTCAACAGGTCCACGAATCCCTCCGGCGGCAGCGAACCGGACGAACCGCCGGTCCCTGCGTGCACAAAGATGAGGCGCTCGTCCCCGTGCTGCCCATAAAAGGCCCCCCAATGGTCTCTCTCGGCCGAATTGTCCCACAGTCGCGATGGCATCGCCCGGATATCCCGGCCATGACGGCGAATGAAATGCTCCACGATCATGCAGTTGCCACGCCAGCACGGTTCGCCCTTGCGGTACCTGGCGCTGGCCCGGTCCTTGTACAGGTACTGGTACCACCTGTGCTTGGGCCCGAGCGTGTATGGTACCCGGGCATCACGGAAGATCTTGCAGATGCGCCAGGGGGAATGCAGGGCGATGGCAGCGTCATACTGGCGCTCGACGAGCGTGGCCGTGACAGCGGCATCGTCACCGTCGGTGATGACGTCATCGATGTACGGGCATAGCCTCGCGAATGATTCCAGGCCGGGAGCGACAAGCACTTCGATGCGCGAGGCACGCTACTGCAACGACTTTTGCGAGCTG
>JARRMH010000147.1:0-5945 GCA_037386205.1 Woeseiaceae bacterium
AACGACCGGCAGCCCCTTCTGCAGACCATCCGAGCTGCCCTTATCGATGATCACGGTTTTGAACCACCCGGAAGGGTCTTTTGCGATAACTTCGGCCGCCACAACCGGATGGGTCGGGGCTTTTTGAAAATTCAGCAGATTCCGCAGACGGTCATTGGCCAGCGCAATCTCATGCCATTCATTATCCTTCTCAACCAACTGATTTAAGGATTTTTTTAGGCTTTCGTTTTCATGGGCAGCCTGTACCAGGAAAAAATAATTTTCCCAAATGCCCCGGGTAAAACGCACCGAGCGGGTGACAATCTCCTGGAAAGGCGCCACAAAAGAGATGCCCACACGGCCCAATCCAAAAGTTGATTGATGCTTGCTGGTGATTGAAAGGAGGATGACGTTGACGGCAATCAGAACGATACCGCCAACGATCAGAACCATCTTTTTGGAGAACATAAAGCTTCGTTCAATTTTCGGGATATTTTCGGAGATGAGCGATCAGGTGACGACAACTTCTTTGAGGATTTCAAGGTTGTCGAGGGCCTTCCCCGAACCCTGCGCCACGGTTGATAACGGATCCTCGGTAACCGTAACCGGCAGACTGGTTTCCTCTCTGATGAGTTTGTCCAGATTCTTAAGCAGCGCTCCACCGCCGGTTAAGATAATGCCGCGATCAACAATATCGGCGGATAATTCGGGCGGTGTCTGCTCTAAGGCAATTTTCACCGTCTCAACGATGGCATCAATTTGTTCAGAAATCGCAATTCGGATTTCCTCTGAGTCGATCGATAAAATCTTTGGAATTCCGGAAGCAAGGTCGCGGCCCTTAACTTCAACATCTTTCACCGGCACACCGACCGACTGCACATGGCGAATATCGCCCAGACCGTGAACGTGCTGCAGGCCGTCGCACTGACCGACGATGAAGATATGCTGCTGACGCCTACCTACCATGCCTGCGAGATGTACATCCCGTTCCAGGACGCGGCGTTCGTGACGCTACCGCCGCGCTCGGTCAGCGTCATTGCGTTCAGCCGGTGACGTAGCCGGCATCCGTCAGCAGGATGATCATCCCCGGTTACTCGGCGAGTGGGTCACCCAGACGAGTCTGGAAGCCATCACAAACATCAGCGCTCGTCAGTTGCTCGGTATTGCGCCGCGTTCGGCCCACGCAACCAGGTCGGCGAGCGCGCTTGCGACCTCGGCGTTGTCGATCACACAGTGGCCGAAGCGATCGATGACACGGCGCTCGATGTAGCTTTGATTACCCGCGCCAGCCACCAGCTCCGAGTAGCGATCGTTGTTGAGTGCTTCGGGCGCGCCTGGGTCACGGGCGGTGTGGAGCAGCAGCACCGGCGTTCCGGCGGTGCTGCCCCTGGGCTCGTACCAGACATCGAGGTAGCGGTGTGCCTGCTGGTCTCCAGCGATTCTCGCAATCTGTGCGTTCAGCGCCTGGTCATCGCCGGTGCCGGAATACTCCACGTGGCGGTTATCGAAGGGAATTCCATTCGCGGCCTCGATGAGGCCGTTAACTCCGATGGTATGAACCGCGAGTGAGAATACGATGCCCTCCGCAAGTTCGAACGGTCCACTGTAGGCCAGCGCATATTGGTCGACGCTGGCCATTTCCTGGGCCTTACCCAAATCGGCGAACACGGCACCGGCGATCTTGGGCGCCAGAACGCCGAGAAATTCGCCTACGCTGATCTCTGGCAGTCGCGTGGGAGTACCCGGTAACACACCGGGAAAGTAGTGGTCGAACAGAAGCCTGGCGGTGAAGAAATAGTCCCACTGCAGCTGTGAGCCGCCGTTGCCACCGCAAACGGACAATGCCCCGCTGTACCGGACCGGGCTGGTTTCCAGGAGCTTCTGCATGGTGTGAGCGCCCCGGGAGAACGCCAGCAGATAGGTTTCCCGCGGTTTGGCGAACTCGACAGCGAATCGGGTCTGCACGAAGCGGGTCTGCAGGGTCGTCTGCTTCAACGCCGCGCCCTCACCGGTGCCATCGGCCAGCGTGACGAACGCAACCCCGAAGCCTTCAGCCAGCAGCACCGGCGCCAGCGATTCGAACACCTGGGGAATCGAACCGTGCACGAGCAGCACGAGCTTCTGGTTCCAGTCCGCTCCGTCAGGTCGTAGTAGCGAGTAGGTGTGGCCGACGTGCTCACCATCGACACGCAGGTAATCGCCGCGCGCACTTAGCACCGGCAGCATCGCCAGCGCCAGAATAAGTATGCTTCGTTTCATGTCCTCGAGCCTCCCAGCCGCGTGGCACCTGGCGTCGACTTCAAGGGCGCCGGCCAGGCAACGGGCTTCAACGCTAGCAGGGCGGCGTCAGAAGGTCCTCAACGAGTTATCAACGAATCATCAACGGCGAGTGGGGGCAGCCCAAGCGCGTCACGCAGACGATGAAAGCGCGGATGAATGCGGAGCGCATCGAAATAAGGGGCGCAAGCGATGGACCATAACGCCGCGTCGCGATCGTGCTCGGCCGCCTCCAGGCTCTCCAACGCGGCCTCCGGGCGCCCCAGGGCAACGTGCACCAGGCTGCTGATGAAGTGATCGTTTGCAGCAGTAGATTCGAGATCGCGCCCGATCTGCCGGGCGGGTTCGGACTCGCCCAGTAGCGCGTAAAGGTTCGCAGCGCAGGCTTTAAACAGCGGCTGACCGGTGGCGCGCCGGTCCAGTTCGACGATCCAGTTGAGGCAATCAGGACGCAGGTCGAGACGTGTTGCCCCATCCGCCCGCATCCAGTGACAAAGCAGATCGTCGGGATTCAACGCGAGCCCTGTTTCCGCGGCGTCCAGCGCAGCCCGGGGATTGCGGTTGTAGCAACTCGAAATCGCCCGCAGAGCCCAGGCCAATGGCAGGTACGGGTCCAGCCGTGTCATCGTCGCCGCGAGTTCGTCGGACTCTTCCCGACGTTGCAATGGGCAGAGCAGCATTGCATAAAAGCCCAGTGTCGGAACATGGCTGGGGTTGATTTCCAGCGCTCGCCTGAAAGCGATTTCCGCGAGCTGAAAGTTCCACCGTATGTAAAATTGCACATAGCCGAACGCGAACTGACAATCCGCTGAGTCGGGGTCGAGAGAAACCGCCCGTTCGGCATGATCGATACACAGATCCCGCATGGCTGGCTGCGGCGCGAGATGGAAGACGGCCAGCGTGTTGCAACACTCTGCCATTCCCGCGTGAGGCAGGGCGAACTCCGGATCGAACTCCAGCGATCGCTGGTAGTGTTGCATTGCGGCCTGCGGTTCGTGATTGTAGCCCAGCCAGGACTGACGCCCTTTCACAAACTCGCGGTAAGCATCCAGATTTCGGGTGGACCTTGCTCTGCGGTAGTCCTTTCCCAAGCCGAGCCTTTGTGCGAGGGTCCGGGCCACCCGTCTCGCAATGTCTTCCTGTGTGCTCAGCACATCCCCCGGCGGACGATCGTAAATCTCCGACCAGAGCACGACATCCGAGACCGCTTCCGAGAGTCGGGCGTTTACGCGGATCGTCTTGTCGGTACGGCGCAGGCTGCCGGAGACGACATGGGTTGCACGGCTTGAAAAGGCGGCGAGGCTGGTATTACTGCCGCCCCGAAGAGCTTCGTCCTTTTGTGACAAGGCATAGCTTGAAGCCCGTCCCAATACTTCAATGTTGCGCACTCGACCGAGAGCGTTGATCAGTTCTTCCAGCAGTCCGTGACAGAATACAGCATCGTCGGGATGATCACTCAAGCACTCCAGTGGCAGCACGACGAGGCGTGCGGCCAGCCTGTCGGCGCCGGTTCGGACTTGCGCCAGCGTACGGTAGCCTTTTCTGGGTACTGTCTGAATGTAACGCGGCGCCCGCGACTGATCGCCCAGCGCACGCCTGATCTCATGAATGGCCTCCGTCAGAACGTGTGGCGTTACATCGACGTTTGGCCACACTCGATCCATCAGTTCATTCTTGCTGACGACTTCCCCGGCTGCGAGCAGAAGACACCGCAGTACATCCATGGCCCTTGGCTTGAGGCGAACGAGAGCACCCGCAACGAGAACCTGGTTTTCGTCGACGCGGATTTCAACGTCGCCCAGCCAGTAACGCTCGTGTCTAGATCCGATCACCATGTGCCAATTGTAGGCCAGGGCGACTGACCGCACCGCAAGACCGAGTCTAAGAGAGTAATCGTTTGTCGTCCCGGGGGATCAGCCTGCGGGGTGACCGCTAATCAAACGACACCCTGGATTATTGTTGAGCGATATGTTCCGGCGTAATGTAACCGGGTAGCTGCGCTTCCGTCCCGTCCCCGTTTATGGGGTAGAGCCAGTGGCGGACAATCACACGATTTACAGATAGTGGATTATCAAAAATAGAGGTGAAGGCTGTGGACAGGCAACCGAAACATCCGTTCCATCCCGGCGAGATGCTGCTCGAAGAATTTCTCGAACCCCAGGGCATGAGCCAGGCTGAGTTCGCAAGGAGAATAGGCTGGATGAAGGCGCGACTCAATGATCCGATCCGCGGGGAACGCGGGATCACGGCAGAGGCTGCATTGGGCCTCGCCGACGCCTTGGGTACTTCGCCGAAACTCTGGATGAATCTCCAGGCAACCTATGCCCCTGATAAGGCCGCTGCCGCACGGAAGGTAGCATAGCAACCGCGAGCAAAACATCAGACGAGTATAGATATGAATGATCTGTCTTGAGTAGATTTACGCGCTGAGTGCTGTTGGGCTGGAATCTGCTATCGCGCGATCGCTGTTACTACTGTAGGGCGGATATTGTGCTTAACAAGGCGCCTTCGATGATTTCAATGGCGCTGTTTCTCGGCCTGTCAGCATTAATTACCAATGTTACTGAAACAAGTATGCGTATACGAGACCAAGCCTGCCGCTGATTCCAGACGAAGCCTGCCACCCCTTCCACGCGAAAGCTGCCACTGATTCCGCGGCAAAGCTGCCACGCCGGCAGGCTGCCTGAGAACCGCCAGCAGCGGCATCGGCCGCCCCACCGTCAGCGAGTATTTGCGAAGAATAGGACATATTATCGGCCTATCGATAGTAGACATCCTCGCTGATTGTATGGACAGGACCTGTAGACCTGCAGAAGTTTCCATCTATTGACCCGGAAATCCTGTTCGCGGCGTTGGGCACGCCATTCCTATCCGGACAATCCTGAATGAGCCGAACAGGCTCATGGCACGATTTCCTTCCGCACGGCTTCGAGTCTAACCGTTCCTGGTTCGAGGGGCGACGCAGCCAATGCGCCGCAGCAACACGGCTACCAGCGCTCTCCTAAGGCGGCCCTGTCCAGGCAGGTCTGGCGCTCGCTACCGTCGGCAATCTTCGCGCACTACTTCTGCGGGCTGGCGCGCGCGGCGGGGGTCAAGACCGGAGTGGAGTCCTCGGGCGTACTCGTTCAGGCCGCAAGGGCGACCACGGACAAGATAAGGATCACGATCAGGCAGCGAGGTGGGCTTGGCGTCGTCGGATTCATGATAGCCCGGATCTTCCGCTGAGACCTGCCCGGATTGCGGGGGCAAGCTTCGGGTGATCGCTTGCGTCGAAGAGCCCGCCCTGATTGCGAAGATCCTGAAGCATGTTCGGTCCCAGGAGGAGTTGGAAGGCCTGGCGGCCCGGGCACCGCCGAAGGAAAATGACCTGGATTGATGGACACGGCGGTCCAGCGGTGCAGATGGGCGTGTGACCAAGAGCGGCTCAGCGTGAGGGGTTTTGGCGAGGTTTTGGCATCTGCTGGACGACTTTGGTGTGGAATCATGTAGGCGTGATGGGGCCAGGGACCTCGGTTTGGACTTGATGATGCCGGGCTGAGTGCCCAAAACGGCGGTTTATACTTCCTATCCGCCGTGACGTACTGACCCAACCAGCCGGCGGGTAACTGCCGGCCACGAACCGACGGCGGCCGCCGGGCCGCATCCGTTATTTGGGCGTTGACGGTCACTTTTAGCGGCCTTCACCAGAG
>JARRMH010000148.1:0-5927 GCA_037386205.1 Woeseiaceae bacterium
CGACCACTGTACGAGGTCGTCGGTCAGCTTCCAGAGCAGCCAGGCGCTCGCCGCGCAGGCAGCGGCGATCGCGAGGTTGCGGCCGATCGCGGCGGCACCGCCGCGGTGTCGCAGCAGGCTGAAGAGATTGAACGGCGGGATGATGGCCATCAGTTCCTGCCCCATGGCCCGGAACGGGTGCGGGTTGGTCTTGACCTCGAGTCCTTCGCTGATGCCGCGTTGCGGCTCCCGCAGGGTCGCGACCCACAGCGCCACGAGGATGCCGGGCAGGCCGACGGCCATGAACGCGACCTGCCAGCCGCGCAGGCCGAACGGTGCCTCACCGATCAACGGGTACGCGGCGTTCCAGGCATCGACGATCGAGCCGCCGAGAAAGATGCCGATACCGCTCCCGATGTAGATGCCGCTGGCATAGATCGACACGACTGTGGCCCTGGCTTTCGGCGAGAAGTAGTCGGCGAGCAGCGAGTTCGCGGCGGGACTGGCGCTGGCCTCGCCGATACCGACGGCGAAGCGGCAGACGGCCAGCGGGGCAAAGCTGCGGGCGAGTCCCGACAGGGCCGTCGACAGCGACCAGAAGGCGAGACCGATGGCGATCAGGCGGGTCCTGACCCAGATGTCGGCGAGGCGCACCAACGGAATACCGAAGACCGCGTAGAACACGGCGAACGCCGTACCGTAGAGGAAGCCGATCTGCGCATCGGAGATGCCGAGGTCGGCTTTGATGTCTTCGGCGAGTATCGACAGGATCTGGCGGTCGAGGAAGTTGAAGACATAGACGATGACCAGCACAACCAGCGCATAGCGCGAGTAGCCACTGTCGGGCCTGACGGGTTTTGCTTCGGTCGGGTTCATGTCGTTATTTTGCCCCGGTTGGTGCTCGAATCCAGTTCCGATGTGCTGAATTTAATTCCGCATAATGAAACTTGCGCCCGATTACCTTATGATCAGCGCTCCTGCGTTGTCATCGGCTCGTGATGCAGAAGCCCGCCATCGACAACTTGTCCCACACTCCGCCGCAACGCGGCGCCGCCGCCGAGCGTAAGTTCGTTGAGGCGCTCGCGCGCGGGCTCGACGTCCTGCGCGCGTTCGGCAGCAGCAACGGCAGCCTCGGCAACCAGGAAATTGCCCAGCGGACCGGGCTCCCGAAAGCGACCGTGTCGCGCCTGACCTACACGCTGACCTATCTCGGCTACCTGCGGTTCGTGCCGGGCAGCAAGAAGTACGAACTCGACACCGGCGTTCTCGCGCTCGGCTACATTTACCTCTCGAAATCGCTGATCCGGCAAATCGCGATGCCGACGATGACGGACATTTCGCAAGCGACGCGCACGTCGATCGGTCTCGCGACACGCAGTCGGCTCAGCATGGACATGATCTACATCGCCAGTGTGCGCGCAAGCGAGTCGTGGCCGATTCGCATGGAGATCGGCAATCACATCCCGATCCTCTCGACGGCCACGGGCCGCGCCTGGTTTGCGGCGCTGAAGGAGGACAGCCAGGCCGAAGTGCTTGACTACTTCGAGCAGAATCTGCCGCCGGAGCGCTGGAACAAGGAGCGCAGGGCGCTGCAAAAGGCCGTGCGCGATTTCGACACGCTCGGCTATTGCACCGCGCTCGGGGACTGGAACAAGACCGTGCACGCGTGCTCGGTGCCGATGAACCTGCGTGACGAGCGGATCTACGTCCTGAACTGCGGCGGTCCGGCCGAGCACGTCACGAAGGAACGTATCGCCGACGATCTCGGACCGCGCCTCGTCAACGGGGCGCGGGACATTCTGTCGCGTCTCGGCGAAGACGACGTCCTGAGCCCGGAGCTGCCTTAACGCTTTTCCGTGCCGTGCATCAAGCATCGCCGAGAGCGATGTAACGTTGCAGGTGGAAATCCTCGTCGCCGAGTTCGTGGTCGATCATGACCAGTCGCTTGGCGTAATGCGCAACAGGCACCTCCCAGATCATGCCGTTGCCGCCGAACATCTGGATCGCCTCCTCGGCGGTCCGGCGCCCGGTGTGGCCGGTCGTGTACTTGGCCGCGGACAGGGTACGGGCGGCCGTCTTTTCATTTTCGTCGAGAGCGCTGGCCGCATTGGCTACGGCCGAGCGCGCCTGCTCGATGGCGATAATGACCTCGACAATGCGATGCTGCAGTGCCTGGAAGCTGCCGATGTGGACGCCGAACTGCTTGCGCTCGCGCAGGTAGTCGACGGTCATATCGGCGGTTACCGTCATGACGCCGAGGGACTCGGCGCTCAACGCGAGCAAACCGCGATTGAGCGCTGCGTCCAGGATCGCGTAGCCATCGTCCGCGTTGCCGAGTAACGCATCGTCACCAACGCGCACTTGCTCGAATGCGAGGTCGGCGCTCGCGCCGCCGTCGACGTTGAGGAAGGTGTTACCGCTGATGCCAGCGGCGGACCGCGGCACGACAAACAGGGAAATGCCTTTCCGGTCCCGCGTATCGCCGGACGTGCGTGCCGATACGACGATGGTGTCGGCGACGCCGCCAAAAGGAACGGCTATCTTGCTGCCATCGAGCACCCATCCGTCGCCATCGCGCGTCGCCGTCATTCCGACCTGGTCGGCGACGTAATCGGAACCCGCTTCGCAACAGGCGAGCGTGACGAGCGACTCGCCCGCAATCACGTTCTCGAGCAGGGCACGCTGTGCGTCGTTGCCGGCCGCGAGGCAGGTGCCACCGCGCAGCACCGCGTGGAACGGTTCCGCCACGATGCCCTTGCCGATACCCTCGAACACGAGCGCAATATCGGCGCCGCTTCCGCCGAAGCCGCCGGCCTCCTCGTCGAACAGGGCGCCGATGATGCCGAGTTCGGCGAACTGGGACCACAGCCCGGGGCTGTAACCCGTCTCGGAGTTGGCGGCAGCATCGCGGGTTTCGAAGGCATACTCCCTGGTGACGAAACGCTCCAGCGTTTCAGAGAGCATGCGGTGATCATCGTTGTATGCCAGTTGCATCGTATTGACCTCAAAGACCGAGCATCATCTTGGCGATGATGTTTTTCTGAATTTCGTTGGAGCCGGCGAAGATCGTCAGCTTGCGCAGGTTGAAGTAGTTGAGTGCCGCACGATCGTCGCGCGTCAGTTTCCTGTCCGTGCTCGATTCGTCCCGCAGCGCCCGGGCCTCCGGTCCCATGGCCATGCGGGCGAGGTTGGAAATCTCCTGGGGAATCTCGGTGCCGAGAATCTTGAGTATCGAGCTTTCCGTGCCCGGCGCGGCGCCTTCGGCGACCGAGGCAATGACACGCAGGTTCGTTGTGCTCATATTGTCGAGCTCGATCTCGACGCGCGCCAGGCGCGCGGCGAACAGCGGATCTTCGGCCAGCGGCCGGCCATTGCGCGTGCGCGTGGCGCCGAGTGCCTTGAGCCGGCCGAGCGCCGCGTACGACGCGCCGACATTGGCCGAGTTGGTCCGCTCGTAGGTCAGCAGGTACTTCGCGCAATCCCAGCCGCGGTTCTCCTCGCCGACGAGATTGTCGACCGGCACCCGCACGTCCGTGAAAAAGACCTCATTGACTTCGTGGCGGCCGTCGAGCGTGATCAGCGGTCGGACCTCGACGCCGGGGCTCTCCATGTCGACGAGCAGGAACGAGATGCCTTGCTGGCGTTTGCCTTCGCTGCTGGTGCGCACGAGCACGAACATGCGGTTGGCGTAGTGCCCGAGCGTGGTCCAGGTCTTCTGGCCATTCACGATGTAGTGATCGCCTTCGCGTACGGCGGCGCATTTGAGCGAGGCGAGATCCGAACCGGCGCCCGGCTCGGAATAGCCCTGGCACCAGAAGTCCTTACCGTCGAGGATACGCGGCAGGTAGTACTCCTTCTGTGCCTCGGTGCCGTACCGGATGAGCACCGGCGCGAGCATGTTGAGCCCGAACGGCACGACGCGCGGCGCAAAGGCCCGGTTGCATTCGTCGTCGAAGATGAAGCGTCGCACGACGTCCCAGCCCGTGCCGCCGTATTCCACCGGCCAGTGTGGTGCCAGCCAGCCCTTCTTGTTGAGCACCTCGTGCCAGCCCTCGTAATCCTCGCGCGACAGGTGCGCGAAGTTGCGTACGCGGTCGGCGAGGTCGGGGTCGAGGTTGTCTTTGAGGAAGTCGCGAACTTCGTCGCGAAACTCGAGTTCGTCAGGTGTAAAAGTCAGGTCCATGTCTGTTGATCCCGGGTTTCTGAGTGGGCGCCGGACAGCCTGCCGGCGACGGGAAAGGCACTATGCACGAGCACCTTTTTGATTTCAATATGAGGAACCTTGTTCCGCAGTGCGAAACGATCGAGCGAAGTCGGGCAAGTTGTCATGAGCGTCCCCCGTTACCCGATGGCGCTGCTGATCTGCGCGCCGCCGTCGACGACGATGGTCTGGCCCGTGAGAAAGCGGGCCGCGGGAGAGGCCAGGAACAGCGCGCTTCCCGCAATCTCGTCGGGCTCGCCGATGCGCCTGAGCGGCGTGCGCTTGCAGACGTACGCGTAGGTCTTGGGATTCTCCCAGAGCGCGCGCGCAAATTCGGTACGCACGAGGCCCGGGGCGATGCAGTTGACGCGCACGTTCGACGGACCCCACTCGAGTGCCAGGTTGCGGGCGAGCTGCATGTCCGCGGCCTTGCTGATGCCGTAGGTGCCGATCGCGGTCGAGCCGTGCAGGCCTGCGATCGAGGAGATGATGATGACAGCGCCGTCACCGCGTTCGGCCATGGCCGGAATCGTCATCTGGCAGAGCCAGTGGTTGCTGCGCACGTTGCAGTCGAGAATCTTCTGGAACGCGTCGTCGGGAATGTCCTGGTTGCGCCCGTAATGCGGGTTGACCGCGGCGTTGCAAACGAGAATATCGAGTTGCCCGAACGCGTCGATCGTGCCGTCGACGAGGGCCTGCAACTGCACCTTGTCGCTGATGTTGCAGGCAAGCGCAATCGCCTCGCCCCCGGCTTTGCGGATTTCATCGACGACCTTCTCGCAGGCGTCGAGCTTGCGGCTCGATACGACGACCTTCGCGCCGGCTTCGGCCATGCGAATCGCGATCGCCTTGCCGATACCGCGTGACGAGCCTGTGATCAGTGCGACTTTGCCGCTGATGTCGAAGAGGTCCATGGTGGTGTCCTTCAACTCGCTTTCGCGCGGTGTGCCCGGTGCGGCGAGAGCGCCGGAACGGCACGGTCCAGTTTGGCCAGGATGTCGTCCAGCTTGCGGCCGATTTTCGTCTGCACGCGAATCTGTTCGAGCTTGGGCCAGGTCGCTTTTTCACCGAGCTCGACGAGTTCCACGATCTCTTCGACGGACCGATGGGCCAGCAGGCGCAACGGGTTGAAAATCAGCTTGCCGGGCAGGATGTTGACGTCCCCGATGTAGTCCTGGTTGATGATACCGAGGGCCGCGTTCGTGAGCCGGCTCGCGATCGGGTTTAACGACAGGGGGCGTTCCATGATCGAGGCCGAGGCATTGATCCACTCACGCGTCGTCGCCTTGCTCGCCGCGCTCAGCGTCGAGAGCACGGTCTTCTTGCTGCCCTGGGTGTCCGAGACGAACGGGAAGACGTGCGGATTGACCTGGCTGACGATGAAGTGGTTGACGCCGTAGACGCGGGCGAGGCGCTTGGCCGGGATGTCGTGGCTGATCGACCCGTCCACCCAGCGGCGATTCGGCATGTAGGCGCGGCGCTTGCCCGAGTCGCTTTTCGCCGCAAGCCGGACCGGGGGAAAGAATCCGGGTACCGCCGCGGAGGCCATGACGGCCTCGCGGACGGACACGTTCGGCGTCGTGATCGCATTGAACAGACGCGAGGTCTGGTGCTTTTCCGACGCCGCGATCGACACGTTGAGGTGGCGGCACGAGCGTTCCAGCGCTTCGAGAAACGTGACGTCCGGGACGATGCGGTAGATTGCATCGCGCACGTCGTCCACGTCGGCGATGTCGGGGGCCAGCGC
>JARRMH010000149.1:0-5896 GCA_037386205.1 Woeseiaceae bacterium
GGTCGGGCCGGGCGATGGCGCCGGCGGCACTTTGCCGGGCAAGCTCGAGTCCCGCGTTGACGAAGCCGACCGATCCGAGCCAGCACGTGCCGCCGAGTGGAATTACCCATGCACTGCGTCCCTGCAGGTGCTCGCGAAACAGGGCGACCTGGTCGATGCTGCCGCCCCAGCGAATAATCTCGGTGCCCAGCTTGCGGTGCATGTTGAGTGTTCGTGCGACGTTTGGAGTCACCTTCTGATGAGACAGGAAGCACGTGCAGGGAAGACCTGATGCCGCAGCATGGATCGCCGTCGCGAGTGCGTGATTCGATCCGGCAGCGCCGAAAGTCGCGACACGCCGTGCATTGCGAAGCCTGGCGCGCATCAGCAGGTATTCCAGCTTGCGGACCTTGTTGCCGCCGTACAGCGTACTCGTGATCTCGTCGTGTTTGACGGCGACTTCAAAGGAACCGGTCGACAGCGACAGACGATGTTCGGAAACCGGTGTCGGCAGGTCTGCGATAGGCAGTCTCGGTATGCTCCGGGCCAGCCCCGGGTACGATTCTGCAAGAACGCTCGTCATGTGGCGAGATTAGCGAAGTGCATACGCAATCGCGAATGTTAGAATGCAGGCACATCAATCTGACCAAGTATGGAGACGGGTTTGTCAGATGCAGTTGACCGTGGCATTACGGTCACCGAAACCGCAGCGATCGGTCATGCCATCGATGTGTCGCCGGAAACGACGGCCGCGTTTGTCGGCCGTGCGCTTCGCGGCCCACTGAATACCCCGGTACTCGTCAGGAGCTTTGGTGATTTCCAGCGGCGCTTCGGCGGGTCATGGTCGCGTTCGAGCCTCGGCCCGTCAGTCAGGCAGTTCTTCGAGCACGGGGGAGCGCAGCTTTATGTCGTTCGCGTTGCAAACGACGCGCGCGGTGCCATGGTCTGTTTGCCGGCCAATGGTTCCGCGCTGGTGATGCGTGCCGTCGAGCCGGGTTCGACGGAGATCGTGCGCGCGGCCGTCGACTACGACGGTATCGATGCGGAGGACGATGAGTTCTTCAACCTGACGCTGCAGCGTATCAACCCGGACTCCGGGCGTGTCGAAGACCAGGAGCTCTATCGCAAGGTTTCCTACCGCGAGGATGCGGAACAGTTCGTCGGCGACGCGTTACTGACCTCGGACCTGGCACGGGTCGTGGAACCGATGCCGATGCATCGACCCGAATGCACCAGCGCCGCCGATCGCCAGTCGGGCGCCAGTTACGCCGAACCGGTGCAGGCGGGCACAGACGGCAAGGAGCTTTCGGACTACGACCTCATCGGTTCGCGCCGTGACAAGTCCGGCCTGTTCGCGCTTGAACTGGTCGATGACTTCGATGTCCTGTACCTGCCGCCGCCGGGCAAGGGCGTCGATACCGGACCGGCTGCAATACTCGCCGCCGAGATGTACTGCCGTGAACGCCGGGCCATGCTGATCGTCGACCCGCGCGCGGATTGGACCACGGCAGCCGAGGCGGCGAGCGGCGTTCGCGATCTCGGCTATGCGAGTCCCAACATGATCGGCTACTACCCGCGCATGCGGGAACGCGATTCCGACGATATCGCAAGGCCAGCCGGCGGGGCTATTGCCGGGTTGCTCTGCAAACAGGACCGGACGACCGGGCCCTGGAGCGATCTTGATCAGCCAGGCCTCGGGTTGCAGCGTCATCTCGTGCCGGCGGCGTCGATCGATGATGAGGAGCGCGAGTTACTGCACCGCGCAGGCCTGAATGTCATTACTCCCGGCACGGCCGGACGGTGCCGGGTACGAGGTGCGCTGACCCTTGGGCGAGGCTCGGTGGCTCATCGTGGCTTTGCGCAGTTGGCGGTCCAGCGCCTCTGCCTGCGGGTCATCAGCGCGATCGCCGCCGCAACGCGCTGGGCGGTTTTCGCCGGCGCCGACCGCGACATTGCCGAACGTGTGCGGCTGCAGGTGGCCGATTATCTTGCAGGTCTGGCCGAGTTCGGCGCATTTGCCGAGGATCGTTTTGTCGTGACCTGCGAGGCCGACGCCAGGCAGGAACCGGATCAGGTCGCCCGCGGCATTACGCTGATGTTGGTCTTTCAGCCGGCGCCCTGCGATGCACCGCTGTCTCTGACTCTGTACCTCACATCGGCCGGCTGCCGCGTCGCCAGCACGGCATTTGCGCCGGCCGGTGCCATGTCGGCCTAGCGACCGGAAAATAGGTACACTGTTCCTTTTGTCCGGGGACACCCATGAACCTGAGAATACCTGCCCTCGCAGCCGTTGCATTGTCACTGGCCGCCTGCGGCAATAATGCGGAGCCTCCCGCCGCCGAAGAATCAGTCGCCAACGAACCGGTTGTCGACGAGGCCGGGAGCGTCGATGCGACCGCTGCCCTGCATGCATTATTCGATGAGCACTTCGAACGCAGCCTGGAAATGAATCCGCTGCGCGCAACGTTCATCGGCGACAATCGCTTCAACGATCGTCTCGCCAACTGGGGCAGTCCCGAGTATCGCGAGAAAACGGAGGCGATGGACCGCGAATTCCTCGAACGTCTTCTCGAGATTGATCGCGATCAACTCGAGTACCAGGACCGCCTGAGCTACGACATTTTCCGGCTCGACCGCG
Source organism: Woeseiaceae bacterium (assembly GCA_037386205.1). Classification (GTDB taxonomy): domain Bacteria; phylum Pseudomonadota; class Gammaproteobacteria; order Steroidobacterales; family Woeseiaceae; genus UBA1847. The sequence goes on from JARRMH010000149.1 coordinate 2,618, forward strand.
AGGAGTCGCTCGAGGGCTTCCAGTATCCGGGACACCTGCAGCCGATTAACCAGTTCCGCAACGTGATGAACTTCTTCGTGCAACTCGGCAGCGGATCGAGCGCGCAGCCCTTCAACACGGTCGAGGACTACGAGGACTTCCTCAGCCGTGTCGACGATTTTGTCGTCAACGTTGACCAGATGATGATGAACATGCAGGAGGGCATGCGGGAGGGAATCGTCCAGCCGCGCATTCTCATGGAGAAGGTGATTCCCCAGCTGGAGTCACAGATCGTGGACGATATCACCCAGAGCGCGTTCTACAAGCCGGTCGCGGATATGCCGGAAGAATTCAGCGAGGCCGACCGGGAGCGCCTGGCGGCGGCCTACGAAGACAAAATCGCGAACGCGATTATCCCGACCTATGTCCGCATGAACAACTTCATCGGCGACGAGTACCTGTCGGCGGCCCGCGATACGGTTGGTATCTACGCGATGCCGGACGGCGAGGACTGGTATGCCTATAACGTGCGCACGATAACGACGACCGATATGACGCCCGACGAGATTCACCAGATCGGGCTGGACGAAGTTGCGCGCATCCACAGCGAGATGCAGGCCGTGATGGACGAGGTCGGTTTCGACGGCGACCTCCAGGAGTTCTTCGAGTTCGTCAATACCGACCCGCAGTTCTTCTTCGATGAGCCCGAGCAGCTCATCCAGGGCTACCGCGACATGGCTGATCACATTAATGAGCGCGCAAAAAAGCTGTTCGAGATCTTTCCGAATACCGGCTTCGAGGTACGGCGTGTCGAGCCGTTTCGAGAACAGTCCGCCTCCGGCGGCTCATACATGGCCGGTACGCCCGACGGCTCGCGCCCGGGCGTCTTCTACGCCAATGCCTACGATCTCAGCGCCCGGCCGAGCTGGGCCATGGAGTCGCTGTATCTTCACGAGGCCATACCGGGCCACCATTTCCAGATCATGATCCAGCGCGAGAACGAAGATCTGCCGGGTTTTCGGCGCTTCGGCGGGTTTACCGCGTTCTCGGAGGGGTGGGGCCTGTACGCTGAATCGCTGGGCAAGGAAATCGGCGTCTACACCGACCCGTACCAGTACTTCGGTGGTCTCAACGCCGAACTCTGGCGTTCGATCCGACTGGTCGTTGATACGGGCATCCATGCCAAGGGCTGGACGCGGCAGCAGGTGCTCGACTACATGTACGCCAACTCGGCTGTCGCCGAGGCGCGTGCTGTCTCGGAGGCGGAGCGTTTCATGGCGATTCCCGGACAGGCGCTCGCGTACAAGGTCGGGCAGCTCAAGATCCGCGAGATTCGTGACCAGGCCGAAGCGCGCCTCGGCGACAAGTTCGACGTCAAGGCGTTTCATACCCAGGTGCTGAAAGACGGCGCGATGCCGCTGTCGATGCTCGAGTCGAAGATCGATCGGTGGGTGGAGTCGCAGCTCTAACCTGACATGAAGATCGACCGGGCAATCCGGATAGCGCTCGCGATTGTCATACTGCTTGTATTCGTCATCGCGACCGCCGCGCTGCTGTTTCTTTCCGAGTCGGCGCTCAACGTCTGGGACCGGCTCAAGGCCGGGCCCCCGGCGCTCATGTATGCCTATGTGAGCCTCATGCTACTGCTCGCTGCGAGCGCTGTGTGGCTTACGTGGCGCCTCCTGGTACGGCGTCGCGCCAAACCGTCAGAGGCGTCCGCGGCGGCGCCAATGACGCAGGCTGACATCGAGCAACGACTTCGCGACGCCGAGGCTGCGGGCGTGGATACGGGCAAGGCCCAGGCCGAACTCCGGGAGCTTGCGGCCAGGAAGGATTCGGTACACCTGTGCTTTTTCGGTGAAGTCAGCGGCGGGAAGAGTTCGCTGATCAAGGCGCTCGTGCCCGATGCAGAAGTCACGGTCGACGTCGTGGGGGGGTCCACGGCAGACGTGCGCCACTATCGCTGGCAGGACGACCGGGGAACCGAGATTCTGCTGACCGATGTACCCGGCATCGGGGGCACAGCGGAGGGATTGACTGAGATGGCGACGATCGAGGCGCAACGCGCTGACGTCGTCCTGTTTGTCTGCGACAGCGACCTGACACGCGTCGAGGTCGATGCAATCCGGGCCCTGCTCGAGTTCGACAAACCGTTCATCATCGTGCTCAACAAGGCCGATCGCTACACGCCCGAGGAGCAGGCTGCGCTCATGCAGCGTCTGCTCGAACGGATCGACAACGTCGGCGGCAATATCCGGCGCGATCACGTGGTCGCGGTGTCGGCGGGCGGCGAGGTCGACGTCATCGAGCGAACCGCCGGCGGCACGGAAGAATCGGCGCGCCGCACCCGCCCGGCCGATATCGGCGTGCTGGTCGTCGCGATCAATCGGCTGCTGGCGGAGGAGGGACAGGCGCTCGACGAACGGCGCGAGCGCGCGATTTTCCGCATGGCGGCCGCGCGGCTGGCGCAGGCCGAAAGCGAATACCGCCAGCAGCGCGCCGAGCAGATCATCCGCAGCTCGACGCGCAAGGCGATTATCGGCGCGCTCGCCGCCATCAGTCCCGGTACGGATATCCTGATTCAGGGATACATCGGGACGACCATGACCCAACAGCTCTGCCGCCTGTATGGCGCCGCGCCGCGCGATCTCGACATCGAGGAGTTCCTCTCCCTGAGCCAGAGCCGCGTGGGACGTGCCCTGCCGCTGACGCTGGCCGTCGCGGGCAACGGACTGAAGGCGTTCCCGGGGCTCGGCACGGTCGCCGGAGGTCTCGTCCATGCCGTCGCGTACGGCTTGATCTTCGACGCGCTGGGGCGCAGCCTCGTCATGACGCTGAAGAAACACGGTGAGCTGGTGCCCGAGGTCGCGGCTCAGGAATTCGAGGACGGAATCAGTGAGCATCTGGAAGCGGGCGTTCGCCGCATTGCCAGGATTGCCCTGGAAGAAAAAAAGCGCTGACTCGCAAGGGGACGAGCGTGGCGATCATCTCGGTCTCGCGCGGGAAAGCCTGCGCGAACTCGTGCGCGATGAACGGCTTCCTGCCGGCATTCGGGAGTCGCTGAGCCACGACTACGCAGCGGTGCAGGCGATGCTGGAGAAGATCGAGCACGGGCACCTGCACCTGTCCGTGTTCGGTCGCGTCAGCACCGGCAAGTCCTCGCTGCTCAATGCGCTCATCGGCGAAGAGCGATTCGCGGTCAGTCCACTGCACGGCGAAACGCGTTTTTCGTCGATGGAAGCCTGGTCCGAGGAAGAGGTGGGCGGCGTCTACCTGATCGATACGCCGGGACTCGACGAA
>JARRMH010000150.1:0-5879 GCA_037386205.1 Woeseiaceae bacterium
ATTGTCCCTGGAAGAAGCCGTCGAAGGTGACGGTCGGCGAGCCGGCGCCCCCGCCATAGTCGGCCGGGGTATAGGTCGGGTTGACGCTGCCGAAAGCAAACTCGCTGAACGTAATGAGACCAGCGTCCGCCGTAAAGTCGGTTTCAGACACCCGGATAACGTCCGCGTTCGCTGTAAACGAAATCAAGAAAAGAGGCGCAATTATTAGTTTTAGTTGTTTCATGTCATCCCCAAAAATTGGTGACTGTCATAATAAGTTAAGCAACTTACGTGCCAATCTTAAGAAAACCCTTTTTTGACAACATATTACTGGTGTCACCAAATCTGGTGCGCCACACTGTATGTCAAGTATTTCGACACTTTTCGGCGCGGATTGGCGCTGCCGTAATCTGACAGCGAATGCTCGTTCTCGGCCGATTCTGTTGAAAAACTCGCTGTTTTGACCGCTTTTTTGCCCCGATGCCAAGAGGACTCGGTGGAGCACACGCACCTCCGCCGTAGAACTACGTATGGAGTCGATACCTTCATCCGACTATGTTTTTATTAAGAAGGCCACTCTTTACAGTCGCTAAAGAGGGATGAAATGCCACTGGTGTGCTGGTGGTATTTCCTGCTCGTACATACGCCACCCGCCGATTTCCGGAAGCACTGGAGGTGTAAGCATGCGACAACATTCCTGGGCCGAGCCTTACAAGATCAAGGCTGTCGAACTCCTCAAGATGACAACCCCGGAGCAGCGCGATGCGGCCATTCGCGACGCCGGGTACAACACGTTCCTGTTGCGATCGGAGGACGTCTATATCGACCTCCTGACAGATTCGGGCGTCGGCGCGATGAGCGACCGCCAATGGGCCGGACTGATGCGCGGCGACGAAGCCTATGCCGGCAGCGCCAACTTCTACCATCTGCGCGATACGGTCGAGGAGTATTACTCCTACAAGTACACCGTGCCTACGCACCAGGGACGCGGCGCCGAAAATATTCTCAGCCAGCTCCTGATTTCGCAAGGCGACTGCGTCCCCGGCAACATGTACTTCACAACAACGCGCCTGCACCAGGAGCTCGCCGGTGGCACGTTCGTGGACGTTATTATTGACGAAGCCCACGATGCCGAGTCCGAACATCCGTTCAAGGGCAACGTCGACATCGCGAAACTCGACGCGCTCGTCGACGAGGTCGGCGCCGAGCGTATTCCCTACGTTTGCATCGCAACCTGCGTGAACATGGCCGGCGGCCAGCCGATTTCCCTCGAGAATTTAAAAGCAGTTCGCGCCTGGTGCGACGAGCACGGCGTGACCCTGGTACATGACATGACGCGGGTCGCAGAGAACGCGCATTTTATCCAACGACGGGAAGAGGGATACACGGACAAGTCGATCCGCGAGATTGTCTTTGAAATCTGCGACCTGACCGACATCGCCACGATGTCCGCCAAGAAAGACGCCATGGTCAATATCGGCGGCTTCCTCGCAATGAACGATCCGGACCTGTATGAGCGTGCGTGTGCACTCGTAGTTGTCTACGAAGGATTACACACCTACGGCGGGATGGCCGGCCGCGACATGGAGGCACTTGCGATCGGCATTACGGAGAGCGTCGATGACGACCACATTCATGCACGGGTTGGCCAGGTTGAGTACCTCGGAAACAAGCTTCGTGACGCCGGTATTCCGATCGTGCTGCCGATTGGCGGTCATGCCGTGTTCCTCAATGCGCGCCGCATTCTGCCGCATATTCCGCAGGAAGAGTTTCCGGCCCAGGCGCTCGCCGCAGAGCTGTACCGTTTTTCCGGGGTGCGCTCGATGGAGCGTGGCATTGTATCGGCCGGTCGCGATGCAGTGACCGGCGAAAACCACAAACCAAAGCTGGAACTCGTGCGGCTGACCATCCCGCGCAGGGTCTACACCCAGGCGCACATGGATGTCACTGCAGAAGGTGTTGCCGAGGTCGCAGACCGGGCCGAACAGATTGGCGGCCTGCGCTTCACCTACGAGCCGCAGATGCTCAGGTTTTTCCAGGCACGATTCGAACCGATCACCGTAAAGCGAGATTGACCTTTAATACCGCTAATGCGAAAAGCGGAATCGAACGGACACACCGCCGTATACGTTGCGAACGGGCCCCGGTTCGAAATAGCGGCCACCGAACGCATTGATACGAACATTCGCTGTATAGGCTGTATCAAAGACGTTATTGACGCCAAAAAACGGTTCGACGTCGAGTTCGCCGAAACTCTTCTTCATACCGAATCGCATATTCGCCACGGTCGCACCGCTGATGACTGCGGAATTGGCGTTATCCGCGAATAAGTCATCCGTATACAGTGCATCGACGGCAGCAAAGGATCCGGACCGGTGTACATACGAGATATCTGCATGGGCAAATGTCGCGGGAATTCCCGGAATCGCATTGCCCGAAAAGTCATTTCCATCGCCATCAATGAACCGGTCAAACTCGAATTGTGACCAGGTATAGGCCAATGCCAGGTTCAAACCGGGCAATGGCGTAGAAGTTAATGACAGCTCTATTCCGCGCCGTTTTGACCGGCCTGCGTTGGCGAAAAACTCCCGGTCCGGACTTGACGCAATCTCGAACGGGATCAGTTCGTCTTCAACGTTGATCTTGAAAACCGCCAGTTCGTAGCGCGTGCTTTGGACAAGCCTGCCCCGCACTCCCACTTCGAAGCTGGTGCTCTGTTGTGGCTCGAGGCTTTGGTTAAACCCACCACTGCTGTCAGGGTTGGCGAACTCGGTCGTTGTCGGCGTCTCGAATGCGGTTGCGATATTGCCATACACGGCATGACGAGTGCCGATGTCATACAGAAATCCGATGCTCGGGCTAACGTCGCTGATCGACCGTGTACCGGAGTCGTCCCCGTCGGCGAGGAAAGCGTCCGTAACGTCAAACTCGATGTCGTCGTAGCGCAACCCCAACGTAACCGCGAGTCGGTCGGACAGGGTCGCCTCATTCTGCACGAAGACTCCCGTGCTCGTTACGCGTTCCGATTGATCGAGCGCAAGAGCGCCCTGAGTTCCGCTATCGTTGTCGAAACGCTGGCGGTCATCGCGCTGCCGGTCATGGTCGAACCCGGCTATCACGCGATGCGAGATTCCGCCGAGCGCGAAGCCCCACTCGTAACTGATGCCGCCTCCGGCAAAGGCGCGATCAAATGTGACGATGCCGCCGGCTGCAAACGGCAGGCGATTGCGAAAATCGCGTGCAAGGTAGTAGCTCCGCGCCTCAAGCTCCGCACCACCGCGAAACGAGTGTCTGATATTTAACCCCAGCTTCTGCTGGTCGAGCGCCTCTCCGGCGTCGAAATCGATGTTGCCATCACGAGCGCCGCGCGGATTCGCCGCGGCTTCTGTTCGTGTTAGTCCGCCGGGGTCGTTCGAAACCGGTTGATCCGTGGCACTGAGGGTCCACCCTACTTCCGTCCTGTCGCTCAAACCAAACAGGAAGCGGCTGCTGAACTGCGTGTTCTCGGCCTCGCTGTGCTCGCGGTAGCCGTCGATCTGCAGGTCGGAAAGGCTGACGATGTAGTCCAGGCGCCCGACTGCCCCGGCTGTTTTGACCTGGTATTTGCGGTAGCCGTAATCTCCGATGGCGACACGGGCGTCCACATATGGCTCCGCTCCGCCCTGCTCGGTCAGGATACTGATTACGCCACCGGCTGCGTTGCCGTACAAGGCGGATGCCGGTCCGCGCAGCACCTCTACCTGGCGCACAGAAGAGAGGTCGATGCTATCCACCTGGCTTTGTCCATCAGCCAGCGTCTCGGGGATACCGTCAACCAGGATCTTGATTCCGCGTACACCGAAACTGGAGCGCGCGCCGAAGCCGCGAATAGCAATTCTCAGGTCTTGCGCAAAATTGTAGCGATTCTGGAAGAACAAACCCGGCACGCCTGCAAGCGCCTCATCCAGCGCCAACTGCTGGCGTGCCTGTTGTATTTTCTCGCCCGGCACAACGCTGATTGCTGCTGGCACCCGGCGTGCTGACTGTTCAAGGCGCGTGGCCGTTACCACGATCTCGCTGATTTCGTCAGGCTGATCTGGTTTCCTGCCGTCGTCGGCAAGTGCGCCGCTGCACACTGCGCTCAGCAGGCACGCGAGCACAGAGTTTGAACGTGCAGCCTTCACTACCTGGGCGTCAGTTTCAGCAGCCGCGCCTCCCCCTCGCGAGATTGGTCTTCAAGCACCCACAATGCACCGTCCGGCCCCTCGTAAATGCCGCGCAGTCGCGCACCCATGGGGAAGCGCTCTGCTTCGACAGCACCGTCGCCGTCGATCTCCACGCGAATAATCGATCGTGACGACAGCCCCGCCATGAACAGATCGCCGCGCCACTCCGGGAACGCGTTGCCACTGTACGCCATGATATTCCCCGGTGAGATCACCGGCGTCCACCACAGGACCGGCTCTTCAAAGTCGGGATTGGTGTCGTGGTCTGGAATAGGCCGTCCGTCATAATGCTGGCCATTCGAGACGAGCGGGTAGCCGTAGTTGCCACCACGCTCTATGCGGTTCAGCTCGTCGCCACCGGCCGGACCCATTTCGGCGACCCACAACCGGCCGTCAAGATCGAACGCCATACCCAGGGGATTGCGATGCCCAAGCGACCAGATTTCAGGATACACACCCTCGTCATCAACGAACGCATCGACACTGTAATAGTCGACGAAAGGGTTGTCCTCCGGAATCGTTCCGTCGTCGTGCAGGCGCAGAATCTTGCCCATGTTGCTCTGCATGTCCTGCGCCGGTGTGAACTTCTGACGTTCGCCGGAGGCAATCCAGAGATAGCCGTCATCGTCGAAGGCAATGCGGTGGCCGTAATGTCCGTAGCCGACAACCTTGGGATATTGGCGCCAGACAACTTCGAACTCGGACAAGTTTCCGCCGCGTTCCGACAGGGTGAGTACAGCACGGGCGACGGCCGCACCTCGGGTGTCACCGATACCGCCCTCAGCGTAACTGATATAGACCAATCCATTGCGCGCAAAATCCGGGTGCAGAACGACATCGCCGAGACCGCCCTGCCCGCCATAGTCCACGTCTGGCAGGCCACTTACCGCTCCTGACGATTGCCCATCCTCGGCAACGATTGCAAGCCGCCCTTTCTTCTCTGTCACCAGCATGCGCCCGTCGGGCAAAAATGCCATTGCCCACGGCTCGTCGAATGTCGCAACGGTAGTGACCTCGAATGGCAGGTCGGTCTGTGCCTGCGAACAGGCCACCGTGAGCATGAACAGTGTCGTTGTCAGTAACCTTCGCATCATTTGATTATCCGGAAATTGAACGACTTGCTACTGTAACCAAGTCGTTTGGAATCGGCCAGAGTTCATGCGCAGCTATTGGCCTTTTGCCTCGGGATGCGCTGCCTTCAATCCTTTGGCCGCCAGACGAACCGTTTCGCTCACCCTCTTCGCCCGGGTCTCACTTCGTTTCGCCGTCTTGATCCAGAGCAAGATGACCTTCTTCGCCGATTTGCTGAATGAATCGAAAGCCGTTTGCGCCGCTGCGTTGTCTTTAAACGCATTCGCCAAGTCCTCCGGGATCACCAGGTCTTCGACGTCATCGAGAAAATGCCACGATCCATCGCACTTGGCGTCGTCGATCTTGGCGCGACCGACGGACGTCATGAGGCCAGCTGCTTCCAGCCTGGCAACACGTTTCTTGTTTGCTGCTGACCAGGTACTTCCGGGCTTGCGCGGTGCGATCAGCAGCATTGTTCGGTCCTGGTCGAGCCGTTGGGTACGCGTGTCGATCCAGCCGTAGCAAAGCAACTCCTCGACAATATCCCCGTACGGAACGTAATGGTCCGCTACGTGCTTCTTGAAGCTAACCAGCCAGGTCGTCTCGCTCGTCGAATGGTTGGCA
>JARRMH010000151.1:0-8266 GCA_037386205.1 Woeseiaceae bacterium
GCGTCACCTGGCGACCATCGGGGGTTGTGCCGACACCCTCATTGTAGAGGTCGATATCCATGTTGCCGGCCAGAGCATAGGCGACCACCAGGGGCGGCGAAGCGAGATAGTTGGCGCGGACATCCTGGTGGATGCGGCCCTCGAAATTCCGGTTGCCCGACAGCACCGACGTCACCAGCAGGTTGCCCTTGCGGATCGCCGCAGTGATGTCATCCGGCAGCGGCCCCGAGTTCCCGATGCAGGTGGTGCAGCCGTAGCCGACGAGGTAGAAGCCCAGGGCTTCCAGGTCCTCCATCAGCCCGGTTTTCTCCAGATACTCGGTGACCACCTTCGAACCGGGCGCGAGGCTGGTCTTGACCCAGGGCCGGGTGGAGAGACCCAGCTGGCGGGCCTTGCGCGCCACCAGCCCCGCCGCGATCAGCACCGCCGGATTGGAGGTATTGGTGCAGCTGGTGATCGCGGCGATGACCACCGCGCCGTGATCGAGGTGAAAGGTCTCATCGCCCCGGGTGACCGGGACACCGCGTATCGCCGCGGGCCGCTCACCGGGCGGCCCCCCCTCCTCCGCCCATTCGCTCTCCTGCACAGAGTTCCCCTGCAGGTCCTGATACTCCTGCAGCACCGCGGCGAAAGCGGATTTCGCCCCGGTCAGCGGAATGCGGTCCTGGGGACGCCTGGGCCCGGCCAGGGATGGCACCACATCCGCAAGGTCCAGCTCCAGCGTTGCGCTGTAACGGGCCGGTTTGCTCTCCTCGTCGTGCCACATGCCCATGGCCTGCATATAGGCCTCGATCAGGGCGAGCTGGTGTTCATCCCTGCCTGTCAGCCGCAGGTAATCGATCGTCACCCGGTCCACCGGGAAGATGCCACAGGTCGCGCCGTATTCCGGTGCCATATTGGCGATGGTAGCCCGGTCGGCCAGGGTCAGCTGGGCCAGGCCGGGGCCGAAAAACTCGACGAACTTGCCGACCACCCCGTGGTTGCGCAGCTGTTCGGTGACAGTCAGCACCAGGTCCGTCGCCGTTGCGCCCTCCGCCAGAGCGCCGGAAAGGCGGAAGCCGACGACCTGCGGTATGAGCATGGTGACGGGCTGGCCCAGCATGGCGGCCTCCGCCTCGATGCCCCCGACACCCCAGCCCAGCACGCCGAGCCCGTTGATCATCGTGGTGTGGGAATCGGTCCCCACGAGGGTGTCGGGATAGGCCACCTGGCGCCCGCCCTGATCGACGGCGAACACGCCCCGCGCCAGATACTCCAGGTTTACCTGGTGCACGATTCCCGTGCCGGGCGGCACCACCTTGAAATTATCGAAGGCCTGCTGACCCCAGCGAAGGAACTTGTAACGCTCCAGGTTGCGCTCGATCTCGACGGCCGTGTTGCGCTCCAGTGCCTCGGCGTTGCCGAAAAAATCGACCATCACCGAGTGGTCGATGACAAGCTCCACGGGCGAGAGGGGGTTGATGAGGCCGGGCTTTCCCCCCAGATCGACCATGGCATCGCGCATCACCGCGAGGTCGACGATCGCCGGTACGCCGGTGAAGTCCTGCAGCAATACCCGCGCGGGGACGAAGGCGATTTCCTGTGACGGCGTGGCTGCAGGGTCCCAGTTTGCCAGGGCCTCGATATCATCGTCGGTGACGAACGGCTCATCCCCGTGACGCAGCAGATTCTCCAGCAGCAGTTTCAATGAATACGGCAGGCTGTCCGCCGTGCTCGATTCGCCCAGTCCGTCGAAGGGGAAATAGCTGTAGGTGGTGTCGCCCACCGTCAGCGTTTTTTCCTGGCTGTAGCCAGTGCTCATAGACAGCTCCTTTCAAGTCCCGACGAGGTGCCGCGCCAGCGGCACCTCGCGTTTAGTTGTACGATCTATACTAACTATAGCAGCACAGGAGGCGGTATGAAGAGCAGGACAGAGCGGGACAGCATGGGAGAGGTCGAAGTACCGGCACAGGCCCTGTACGGCGCCCAGACCCAACGAGCAGTGGATAACTTCACCATCAGCCGGCGCCCGATGCCGGCCCGCTTCATTCGGGCCCTCGCGCAACTCAAGGCCAGCGCCGCCCGTGCCAACCGGAAGTGCGGCACCCTCGACCCGGATATCGCCGAGGCTCTGGAGGCGGCGGAAGATGCCGCGGCCACCGGGCGCCGCAGGGACCGGGATTACACGACCGAGTGGGCGCTGGCGTTCTCGAACCGGGGCGTTCTGCGCGCCCGGATGGGCGATGCGAAAGGCGCCGCGCACGATTTCCGGATGGCCATCGACCTGCACGGTGACTCGCAGTTGCCGGTGCACAACATGGCGCGTCTGCATCACGAGATCGAAGACGACGCCCTGGCCGCGAAATAATGCGTACCGGGTGGTTTGACTGAATTCGGGGAGGGCTGCGTGGTACGGGAAGCGGCGATTCGCACAGCGGACCGCCGCTTCGACCGCCGCCCCTGAGCGGGGCGCAGCGCCTTTAGCGGGTGTTTGCGATTGACATCCAGACCTACCCCCAGCGCGGCGGCACGCTACGGGTGATCGCCTGCATCGAAGACCTGCGCCTGCTCGCCCGGATTTCAAACCTTCCTAACGGATTCAGTGGCCTGTGACCGGGTGGAATGCATGCACACCCCGAGCCGCTTGCCTGCGGCGTGTATCTTCCATCCGTATTCGGCGAAACATGCCTGCCTGAGTTATCAGAGACGTGGTTTATTCTTTCTATCCGCGGCCTGGGGTTCGAGTTCTCCGATTTCTGTGCTCATGGCTGCCCGTTGCCTGATGGGTTTGTTTGAAAATGCGGAGACGATATTGCGGCGATCAGGCCGTTGCTCGGACCGAGGTCTGAGAAGTCGCGATCAGCGCGGCTCAGCGATCGATTTTTTCAAGTTTGCGGTACAGCGTTCGCCGGCTGATGCCGAGCTTTTCGGCCAGTTCATCACGGTCGCCTTCAAAGCCGGAAACGGCCGCCTTCAGGTAACGTCGCTCCACTTCGTCCAGCGGCAGGATATCGTCGTTCGAAGCGACCGCATCGGCGACAGGAACCGTCAATTCGTCGCGGATTCCGGCCGGTAAGTGCTGCGGAAGAATCTCGTCACCGTCCGCCAGCAAGAGCGCGCGTTCCAGCAGGTTCAGCAATTCACGGATGTTGCCGGGAAAGCGGTAAGCCTGCAGCAGGGCGAGTGTCTCGTCCGCCAGCATGAACCGGCGTTTGGGTGACAGGCGCCTGAGCAGCGAATCCGCCAGCAGCGGAATGTCGTCGGCGCGCTCGCGCAGCGCGGGCAGCGGGATCGGAAAGGTGCTGATGCGGTAATAGAGATCCCGGCGAAACCGTCCCTCGCCGACCATGCCGTAAAGGTCGCGGTGCGTGGCGGTGATCAGCCTGAAATTCGACTGCCGCGGTTCCACGCTGCCCACGCGGCGGTAAGTGCCGGTTTCGAGCAGGCGCAGCAGCTTGACCTGCAGGCTCAGCGGCACGTCGCCGATCTCGTCCAGGAACAGGGTTCCGCGGTCCGCCGACTCGACCAGGCCCACCTTTCGGGCATGCGCCCCGGTAAAGGCGCCGCGCTCGTGTCCGAACAGCTCGCTTTCGAACAGCGACTCCGTCAGGCCGGAGCATTCGACCACCACGAAAGGCCGGTCGGCGCGTGCACTGCCATCGTGGATTGCGCGCGCCACCAGTTCCTTGCCGGTCCCCGACTCACCCTGCAGGAGCACGGCGGTCTCGGCCGGCGCCACGCGGTTCAGCAGGTCGAGCATGCGCGTGAACGTGGCGGAGCGCCCGACCATGCGAAAGGCGTCCGTGCGACTACTGGCGGTGCGCGTTTCGCGCAGGATCTCCACCAGGTAGGCGATTTCACCGTTCTGGTCGCGCACCGGATGGGTCTCGACGTCGACATGCTCCTCGCCGCGCGTGGTCTGATGCAGGTGCAGCACGCGCTTGGCGGCGCCGGTGGAAAGGCAGTGCGCCAGCGGGCAGCTCTCACCGGCGCGGTCGCAGGGCACGTCGATCTTGTGTGAAACCTCGTAGCAGGTGCGGTCGTACAGCGGCTTTCCGTCACCGTACGCTTCCCGGTAAGCCCCGTTGGCGGCGAGGATCCGGTAGTCCAGGCTCAGGGCGACGGCGGGCGCATCGATGATATCCAGCACGCCCGTGATTTCAGTCCGGTTTTCGATGTCGAATTCACGTACCTGGTCCACACCGGCTCACCTTTTGTCAATTTTGACACAATGATAAGTCATCTCTGTCATTTTTGACACTCAGTTCTCGTGTCCAACGGCAAGCAGGAAGCGTTTCCCAACCGTCGAACGAATTTTTCACTCGTATATTCAGTGGCTTATCCATCGGGACGCACCCTGCATCCCAATTGGCTTGAAATTTGCTGGTTAAGGGTAACTTGCTCACCCCACGCCGCAGACGAGAATAATGATTTTCAGGCAGTTCTCCGCCACTGACAGACAGCTGAGTTACCTGTTCGCGGACCCCGTGACGCGGCAGGCCGTCATCGTCGACCCGCATCTTGGCCTTGAAGACGCCTATTTCGCGGTAATCAAACACCTGGACCTCCAGTTGATCTTCGTGTTGGAGTCCCATTCGCACGAATCGCACCGCAGCGCGGCGCCGGTGCTGTGCGAAGAAACGGGAGCGCAACGCCTCATTCCGCTCCTCGCCGGGGACCGTACAGCGGCGCGGGCGGTTCGCGACCACGAGGCGATTTTTTTCGGCGAAGAATATTTCTCGGCGCTGCATACCCCCGGTCACAGCCCCTGCTCCACCTGCTTTTGCTGGAACGGCCGGGTCTTCACCGGCCATACCCTGCTCTGCGGCGCGGCCGGGCCCTGCAACCGGTCCGATTCAAACGCCGAACACTTGTATGACTCCATCGTCGAGCAGTTGTACACGCTTCCGGGCGAGACCGTGGTCTGCCCCGGCTACGAACTGGACAGCCTGGCATCGACGATCAATGACGAGCGCAGCTGCAACCGGGAACTCACCGCGGCGACCCCGCGTGAAACGTTCATCGCGATGAAAAAACGCGATACGCGCGCACCCGGCTGGCCGATCCTCCGGCCCTTCTCGAGCCTGGCACAAGGATCGCAGCAATGAGCATTCAGACCACGAATTCATTCCCCGTAGACCAGGGAAACGAAAGCATCTGGCGCGTTCCGCTGGTCCGTCACCTTTCGATCGTCATCGTGATCAAGCTGACCCTTCTTTTCACGATCTGGTTCCTGTTTTTCCGCCAACCCGCCGGAACCCCCGAGCCAGGTTCCGACATCCACGACCATATCGCCGGTCCGAAAACCGCCATGGTTTCACACCAACACGACTGAGGCCCTTTGATGATTGCTGAATCCGTTGTTGAACTATCGAGGTTACAGTTCGCCCTCACGGCAATGTACCACTTTCTTTTTGTCCCGCTGACGCTGGGCCTCTCGTTCCTGTTGTTCATCATGGAATCCGTTTACGTGATGACCGGCAAGGAAGTCTACAAGGACATGACCAAGTTCTGGGGCAAGCTGTTCGGTATCAACTTCGCGCTGGGCGTGACCACCGGCATTACCATGGAGTTCCAGTTCGGAACCAACTGGGCCTACTACTCGCACTACGTCGGTGACGTGTTCGGCGCACCGCTCGCGATCGAAGGGCTGATGGCGTTCTTCCTGGAATCGACCTTCATCGGCCTGTTCTTCTTCGGCTGGGATCGCCTCAGCAAGCAGAAACACCTCCTGGTGACCTTTCTGATGGCGTTCGGCTCCAACCTGTCGGCGCTGTGGATCCTGGTCGCCAACGGCTGGATGCAGAACCCGATCGGTGCCGAGTTCAACTTCGAAACCATGCGCATGGAAATGAGCAGCTTCGCCGATCTCGTGCTCAACCCGGTCGCACAGGTCAAGTTCGTCCACACGGTCGCGGCCGGTTACGTGACGGGTTCCATGTTCGTTCTGGGCATCAGCGCCTGGTACATGCTCAAGAAACGCGACCTCGGGTTCGCGAGGCGTTCATTCGCCATTGCCGCGGCCTTCGGGCTGGCTTCCATCCTGTCCGTGATCGTGCTGGGTGATGAAAGCGGTTACGAAATGGGCGACGTGCAGAAAACCAAGCTCGCCGCCATCGAGGCCGAGTGGGACACGCACGAAGCGCCGGCGCCGTTTACGGTGATCGGCCTGCCCAACGAGGAAGAACAGCGCACCGATTACGCCATTCGGATTCCCTGGGTGCTCGGCCTCATCGCCACACGCTCGACCAACGAGGAAGTCGTCGGCATCAGGGACCTGAAGGCGCAGCACGAACAACGCATCCGCAACGGCATGGAAGCTTACGGCCTGTTGCAGACGCTGCGCAGCGGCAGTTACAGCGAGGCGGATCGCACCGCGTTCGAACACGTGGTGGACGACCTGGGTTACGGACTTCTGCTGAAGAAATACACAGCCAACGTGGTGGATGCCACCGAGGAACAGATCATGGCCGCCGTCGACGACACGATCCCGGCCGTCGCACCGCTGTTCTGGAGCTTCCGCCTGATGGTCCTCGCCGCGTTCACCATGCTGTTCATCTTCGCAATGAGCGTTTACTACGTCGCCAAACGCGTCGAGTTTCGCAAGACCTGGCTGTTGAAGATGGCACTGTTCGGCATTCCCCTGCCCTGGCTCGCATCCGAACTGGGGTGGTTCGTGGCCGAGTACGGCCGTCAGCCGTGGTCCATCGGCGAGGTGCTGCCGGTGCACATGAGCACATCCGTACTCAGCGCCGGCGACCTGATGTTCTCGCTGTTCGGGTTCATCGGGTTCTACACCTTGCTGCTGGTGGTCGAACTCTACCTGATGTTCCGCTTCGCACGGCTCGGACCCAGCAGCCTGCATACCGGCCGTTACGCACTGGAGGCCCAAGATGATCATTGATTACGAAACACTGAAACTGGTCTGGTGGCTGCTCGTCGGCATCCTGCTGATCGGCTTCGCCATCACCGACGGCTTTGACATGGGCGCCGGCGCGCTGCTGCCCTTCCTCGGCAAGAACGACGAGGAACGCCGCGTAATCATCAACACGGTGGGGCCGCACTGGGACGGCAACCAGGTCTGGTTCATCACCGCCGGCGGCGCGATCTTCGCCGCCTGGCCCGCGGTTTACGCCGCCGCATTTTCCGGCTTTTACATCGCCATGCTGCTGGTGCTGTTCGCGCTGTTCTTCAGGCCGGTTGGCTTCGACTACCGCAGCAAGATCGAGGACCCGCGCTGGCGCAAGACCTGGGACTGGGGCCTGTTCGTCGGCGGCGCGGTGCCCGCGCTGATCTTTGGCGTGGCCTTCGGCAACCTGTTGCTCGGCGTGCCGTTCGAACTGAACGAGTACCTGCGACCGACCTACACCGGCAGCTTCTGGGGGCTGCTCAATCCCTTTGCGCTGCTGTGCGGCGTGGTCAGCCTGTTCATGCTGGTGATGCACGGCGCGGTCTGGCTGCAGATGCGCTGCCAGGAAACCATCGCTGACCGCGCACGCGGAGCCGTCCAGCTGTCCGCGATCGTCGTGATCGTGGGATTCGCCGCTGCAGGACTGCTCATCGCCAACTGGGTCGAGGGATACGCCATCACCTCCATGCCTCCCGGTGACGCGCAGTCCAACCCGCTGGCCAAGGAAGTGATGCACGGCAACGTCAGCTGGCTCGGCAATTTCAGCGCCTACCCGTGGATGGTCATCGCCCCGGTGCTCGGTTTCGGTGGCGCACTGGCAACATTGCTTCTTGCGCGCGTCAACCGCCCGGGCTGGGGTTTCCTGACCAGTTCGCTGGCCATGACCGGCATCATCCTGACCGCCGGGTTCGCCATGTTCCCGTTCATCATGCCGTCGATCACGGAGCCGGGAAGCAGCCTGACGCTGTTCGACGCCGCTTCCAGCCACCTGACGCTGACCGTGATGTTCTGGGCCGTGGTGATCTTCCTGCCGCTGATCCTCGGCTACACGGTATGGACCTACCGCGCCATGTGGGGACGGGTCACCGTCGAGCAGATTCGCGAACACACGCATTCAGCGTACTGAACGAGGAGATAACGCATGTGGTATTTCACCTGGATTCTCGGCCTTGGTTTCGCCGTCGGCGCAGGCATTCTCAACGCATTGTGGCTGGAAGCGCAGCCGCGAAGCGCCGATCTAACGGAAGAAGATCTTGACTGAACTCCGCCAGGAGGTACAAGGCGGCATGTCGGCGCCGGGCCGGATGCTTCACTCCGGTCCGGCGCGCATGCTTTCTTTCCTGATTGCTTCGGTCTTTTGCGTGGCGCTGGTTTTTT
>JARRMH010000152.1:0-5864 GCA_037386205.1 Woeseiaceae bacterium
CAACAATCCACGGGGTAGGCCTGAAATCCACTGGTCCTGGTCCGCAACCAACAAGAGGCACCAACACTATGGCAATGGTTATCGTAATTTCTCTCGGCGTACTGGCTATCGCGATTATCGGGCAACAAAAAGCCTCGATGCGCCAGTTGCAGCGCGTGCGCATGGAGAAAGATCAGCGGTCGAATCGCTGATCCCGGTCGCCATTGCTTGATTCGCGACTAGAAAAACCCATTCAAACAGGAGAAACATCATGGCAAAGCACACAAACGATTGGCCTGAGCTGGCCGCATCGCTCTATGACAAGTTGACCGGCCGCAACGCTGAAATTACCTACGAAGCCGACAACGTCGAAGTCTGGGTACCGAGCGGCGTTGGCGAAGATGCCACCCACGCGCTGTGGAAGGTTAACGGCAACCTCAAGATTCGCGCGCGTGACGGCGCCGAAGCCTGACACGCGTTTGCCGGTCAGTGTCCACGGCGATCTTCGCGTGGACAGTCCGTCCGGCGCCACGCTGCGGTTGCTCGCCGACGGCCATCAGTTGTTTCTCGCCGTGCCTCGCTGGGCCGAGCTTGACCGGCTGGGGCCGCAATCGATGATGGCGCGACGTCGAGCACTGGTCGACACAATCCGCCACCTGCGTACGCTCGGACTGGCCATGACCATCGACGTGGCTGGCCGACGCGTACTCGGGATCGGGGACGGCGTAAAGACTACGCTGCTCGCCCGCATGCTCGGGATCAGGTCGGCAGACCTGCGCTTCAGCACGGTCGTGAATGCCCTCAAGGCGAGGGCGTCCGGAAGCCGATGAACGCGGCAGTCGCCGGTTCATCACCGGGGCTCACCGTCTGGTACGATGGCGAATGCCCGTTGTGCATGCGTGAAATCAATCTCATGCGCCGGCTCAGCCGTCCGGGCACGATTAACTTCGTTGAAATCCAGGACAATGTCGGTTGTCCGCTCGATGCCGAGACACTGCTCTCACGATTTCATGCGCAGGAGCATGGCAAACCGATCGTCTCCGGCGCCGCAGCTTTTGCCGCGATGTGGCGGGCCGTCCCCGCGTTGCGGCCGCTCGGGCTGTTGGCGAAATTCAGGCCCGTGTTGTGGATACTCGAGCGCATGTACCGCGGGTTCCTGAAGATTCGCCCCTGGCTGCAACGTCGTTTCTAGGCTGCTATCCGGCAAGGATTGTGTTCGATGGAACTGGTGGTATTCGACCTGGACGGTACGCTCCTTAATCGCGAGTCGGTGATCACCGACTTTACGCGGCGGACGCTGCAGCTCCTGACCGAGCGCGATATCGCCTACACGGTCGCCACCGGCCGCACTCTCCACGGTGCTCGTGCCATTCTCGACGGCCATCGCTTCCAGCTTCCCCAGGCATACAAGAACGGCGTCATGATCTGGCACCCGGCGACCCGGCATTTCTCCCGGGGCGCCACCCTGACACCGGACGAACTGAGTAATGTCGTTCGTGCCTGCGTCACCCAGAAACTTACGCCCTTTGTTTTCACGCTCGACAGCGGCCATGCCACCACTGTGTACCATCCTCCGCTTCGCACGCGCATCGAGCGCCGGCTCATCCAGAGCATCGGAATCGCAGAGCCGGTCACGGTGCGCGCGCTGGATCAGTTGCCGGCCGACGCCACGGTCACCCATGTGAATTCGATCGGCGACGCCGACGCCATCAATGCCGTGCTTGGCACCGTGAATGCTGAGCCGCATCTCGTGGCGTACTCCGGTGTTGCCCTGGAGGGCGAAGCATGGCGCTGGCTCGACATCCACCACAGCGATGCCAGCAAGGGCGGCGCCATCACGACGATGAAGCGCTTGCTCGGGCTCGAGCGCGTCATTTGCTTCGGCGACAGCGACAACGATCTCAGCATGTTCGAGGCGGCCGACGAAAGCTACGCACCCTCCAACGCGAATGACAGGATCAAGTCCGCCGCCACGGCGGTCATCGGGCATCACGACGATGATGGTATCGCGCGCTTCCTGCGCGAACGCTTTGCCCTGGATACCGGGGACGGTTAATTGGATTCCCGCAGCGAACCGATGGCAAAGCCGGGCCGGAAAAGTAAACTGTCCCCGGAATTGGTACTGAAATCTGTTCCAGTCTGCCCCCAAAACTTCAAACAAAGTACAAAGCGAGAACGTTTCATGTTGCGAACCCTGCTGATTCTTCTTCTGTTAAGCCAGGTTGGCCTGGTGTCGGCCCAGCCTTTTGAACAGGGCCGGATTGTCAGCGATGATCGCGCTGTCCTGTCGCTCCGGGATCGTCCCGCGGCCGAAAACCGCGTGCTGACGGAGCGCCTCGATATTCTGCTGCCGGGTCTCATGGAGGAGGCCGGAATCGACATGTGGCTGGTGATCGCGCGCGAGTATGCCGAGGACCCGGTGTACTTTTCCCTCGTGCCACAGCCCACGTTCGCAGCACGACGTACCACGATGCTGATCTTTAACCGGACCGGCGACACAGTGGAGCGACTCACCGTAAACCGCTATCCCATGGGCGATCCCTATGAGTCGGCCTGGTCGGGTGGCAACCTGGACGAACAGTGGCAGGCGCTGGGCGAACTCATCAAGGAAAAGAATCCCGGGACGATCGGCATCAATGTGTCCCGGCACTGGCCCGTGGCCGACGGCCTGACCCACGGGTTGCATGAGCGCCTTGTCGAAGTGCTGCCCGCGGGCTTCGAGTCGCGCGTCAAGTCGGCAGAAGAACTTGTCATTCGCTGGGTAGAGACCCGCAGCGCGCCCGAGGTGGCAGCCTACGGACATATCGTGGGGCTGGCGCGCCAGGTAATCGGCGAGGCTTTTTCCAGCCGCGTCATAACGCCCGGCGTCACCACCACGGATGACGTTGCATGGTATATCCGCCAGCGATTCGCCGATCTGAACCTGCCGGCGTGGTTCATGCCCTACGTAAACCTGCAGCGCCCGGGTGAGGAGTGCACCGATAAGACGGATTTCTGCGGGGTCGAGGGCGTGATCCTGCCGGGTGACGTGCTGCATACCGACGTGGGCATCTGCTATCTGAAGCTGTGTACCGATACCCAGGAGATGGCTTACGTGGCCCGTCTCGGCGAGGAGGGGCCGCCGGCGGGCCTGCAGCGTGCACTGGCCGTTGGCAATCAGTGGCAGGATGATCTGACGGGCGCGTTTTCGGCCGGCGCAACAGGCAACGACATTCTGGCCAAGACCCGCAGGCAAAGCGAGGCGCGCAACGTGCAGTCTTCCACCTACACCCATCCGATCGGCTTCTATGGCCATGCGCCGGGTCCCACTATCGGCATGTGGGACAACCAGGACGGAATTCCCATCGGTGGCGACTGGCAACTGCATCCCATGACGGCCTATGCAATCGAGGGTAACGTCAAGGTTCCGGTTCCCGAGTGGGGGAATCAACTGGTCCAGGTCAAGCTGGAGCAGACGGCACTGTTCGACGGCGAGGACGTAACCTACGTGGCCGGCAGACAAACGGAGTGGCACATCATCCGGTAACGCTACCTGGGGCCGCGACCAGGCAGCACGGCTGCTGATCATCCAGGCAGGATCATCACGCTGAGGTAACGGAGGAGATTGTCTTCAGCGGCGAGTGAGACATTTTCGCCTCGGCCCAGGCCACAGCGGCACCGCCGGAACTGAATTGGCAAACTTGTTTGGCGGCTGCTTAGGTGACACCGCAAGCCATCCGGCCAAAAGTCCGCAGCAGAGTCCGGCAAGTATCCAGCCGAGCCATAGCCAGACCCTGTCACCTAACTACAGACTTCCTTTCATACAAGGTGATAAATACCCAAGCCGCGAACGTCCGCTATCGGTAGACGGGGTGCGTTATCAGCTTGGGAAGCTGATGTTCTTCCAATGAACTACACCCACAAATCCGGGAGTTACGCCTCACTTAGGTGTAGCTGAGCATGATAGTGAGAGTACTCGAATCCTAAGCGGTTCTGAGGCCCGGAGAGAAGATTTTCGTACGCGACAGGCAGCCGAACACGCCTCGCCTCGAAGTATTGCGAGGAATCGACGGCGCGGTAGCGCAGCTATGGATTCGGCTACCTGTCCTGCCCCGTCCGTCCGACACACTGGCGCATCCAAAAAAAGGGCCGGCATAACGCCGGCCCAAAAGATGAGGGGCTCAATCAGGGGGAGATATTCTCAGCGGCCTCTCATCTTGTATAACGGCTCGGCGCCCGTTCCGTTGACACGGCAGGCTCCTGAAATCCAACTCTTCGTGCGATTCACCGTTTTATCCTGATGATATAGACGCCGGCCATGCCGTCCGCTTCTTCATCTCCGCCTTCGACGCCCATTGCAGCGTTGATGGCGAGCCAGTCACCGCGGAATCCTTCGCGTTCGACCCCGAGTTCGAGCACCGTGGTTCCCGGCGGTGCCTCCGGGTCAAGTACCTGGCCGTCGATTGTTGTATCGACCAGGGTGACGGGCCCGGCTCGACCGGGGCCCGTGGCGAGATAGATGCCGTCGACGCGGTCGACGTAGACGCCGTCGACCAGGTCGCCACTACGGGCCTTGAACGCGATCCGGTATTTCATGCCCTCTTTGCCGGAGACGGCGAGAAACGCCGAGGAACGCCATTTGATCGAGTGGGAAGCGGATAAGTCGCCTTCCTCCTCGCTGTGTGCATGGCTGGAGCAGGGGGGCTTGCCCGAATAATTCCAGAACAGAAAATCATCGAAACGACCGTCATTGAGTGCGACGAGGCTGGTTTCGCCCGTCTTCGTGTCATGCACGAAGATCCCCTGGTTGGCCGGCACCGTCCTCTCCGCGTAGCACCGCTCTCCATCGCAAATGCTGTTCGGGTCTCCAATGATCGACCCGGTCGCTTCGCAGTAAAGTGCCTGGTTGCAGTAGGCGATGCGGTCCTTGTTACCTTGCTGCTGGCAATAGAGGCGGACGGTATGCGTTTCCTCGCCCCATGAACCCCAGAACCCGACGTAGCGGCCGTCGAAAGAGGCGGCCTCTCCGAAATCAACAAAAGTCGCGTTGCCGCTTACCCCCGGCACTGACTCGCCGATGCCTGCCACGGTCTCCAACGACGGCTGATATTCGAGTGCGGCAAGGTAGATGCCGCCCAGGGTTGGCGCGTCTTCGTTGTCGAAGCCGGCGAATACGACCTTGCCGTCAGCGGCATTCGGGGGTGCCGTCGAGCCGAAGGTAGTCGACGTGCCGGGTATCCATGTGTCGGTGTTGTTGGCAATCATGATCGCAGGTGCGTCACCGCCCGTTGGACCGGGTACCAGTTTCCGGAAGTAGACGCCGGTTTTGCCGATATCCCCAACCGTGTAGTTGCCCTTGAACACGATCGTGTCCCCGTCCGTTATCGACGGCGAGCCCGGGAACACCTCGAAGCGCTGATTGCTGAATTCGGGCACACCGAACTGTTCCTGACCGGGCGCGTGGCCAAAGTTGGCCTCACCCATCATCAGGTCACCGAATGGATTGGTGTAGATCCCGGTAGTGCCGGCGCGCGTCTCGCTGCCGTCGTCCAGTTCGTAACGATGGACCGGCTGGTGGTTACCGCGCGTGGCGATGACTGGCCACTTTATGTCGATGCGCGGGAATGATGGCGTTTCGGTAAACGTCGAACCGAGATTGTTGGGCCCCGGTACTTGCGTCGTCCGGTCCAGAATCCGAATCACCTCACCGTTCGGGTCGGACATGTCACGTACGTAAATGCCATGGGTCGCAGGCCCCAGCGGCGGGCCGCCGCGACTGCGCGCACGAATGACGACAACGCCGTCGATGTTCACCGACGGCTGGTTGTAGCTGTTGAAGGTTCTTACAAGCAGCGGCGGGATCAGGTCGTTGTTGTTGACGACCGTATCCCACTTGAATGGCTTGC
>JARRMH010000153.1:0-6837 GCA_037386205.1 Woeseiaceae bacterium
CCTTCGACCTGATCGTCCTGGTGATCCGCGCGGTCAGTGAGACATTGCTGGCGGTCGCTCGATTCCTTCGTACAGCGCAACGAGCAGTTCGTGCGCTGCTGTGGGATCCGACACGAGTGGCACCCCTGCACGCGCGTTCTGCGGTGCAGTCTCGGCATCGTAAATCACCTCGCTATCCTTGATGGTGACACGCACCTTGAGCTTGGCAAGATTATCCGGCTCTACCGTCATCGGGTTGTCAGAAAGGATGACGAGATCGGCACGCTTGCCCTGTTCGATAGAACCCTTGTCGTCTTCCTCAAAGTGCTGCCAGGCAGGCCAGATCGTCATCGCCTTCAGGGCCGTCATCACGTCCACGCGCTGGTCGGGGCCGAGGACGTCACCGGTGCGGGTGCGCCGAGTCACGGTGGCGGACAACACTCGCATGCTGTCCGGAAATGCGACAGGCGCGTCATGATGCGAGCCGAATATCATGTCACGCTCCCGGGCCCAACCGGTCGGCGAGATGTTCTGCGCCATCTCGGGTCCGACAGTGTGGTCCCGATGCCAGTCGCCCCAGTAATACGTGTGCATCGGGAAGAGCGACAGGAACACGCCGAGTTTCTTGTAGCTGTCGACCTGGTCCTCGCGCAGAAACTGGCCATGGATCAGGACCGGCCGTATGTCGGGCGTACCAAACTCGGACTGGGCGTTCTCTATGGCTTCGATCAGCATGTCGGAGGCACCCTCGCCGTTCGCATGCGTGATGATCTGGATGCCCTTCTCGTAACACCAGTTGACCGCGTCCTGCGTCTGCTCCATGTCAATGGCTGAATAGCCGGCATAATCGGGAGGATAGTCGCCGACCGGATCATAATACGGCCGATCCCTCAGTGCGGTGAACCCCTGTGGCGAACCGTCGATAGTCAGTTTGCAGCCGCCGACACGGATCCCGTCGGTATATGTCTTTGAAACGTTCGCGGCGATGTAGTCGCGGGCCTCCAGCACGTCGGGATAGGCAACCACATCGATCGGAATCTCGCCGGCGGCGGCCAGTGACTTCAGCACCTCGACTATCCCGTGACTTCAGCACCTCGACTATCCCGCCTGAAGATCTCCCATCCTGCGCCGTCGTATAGCCGTAGCTTGCCCACAGCTCAGCGCCGGCACGAGCAAAGGCTTCGAGGCCCTCCTGCCCGAGTTCGCCGATCAGCGGAACCAGTACGGCGAAGAATGCGTATTCCTCGAGCACACCGTTGGGTTCGCCATTTTCGTCCTTGCGAATGATGCCACCCGGAGGTGCTTCGGTAGATGCATCGACGCCAGCGAACTCGAGCGCAGCCGAGTTTGCGACACCGATGTGGCCGGACTGGTGAACGAGCAGGATGGGGATTTCGGCCGAAACTTCATCGAGGTCCTCACGAGTCGGGTGCCGGACTTCGGCAAGCTGGGCATTGTCGTATCCGAAACCGATGATCATGTTCGCCTGGTCGACGACCTCCGAATTCTCCTCGGCCCAGGCGGACAGCGTGGCCTTGAGGCTGGCAATATCGGTTACCTCCCCATCGGGTGGTGCGAGAAGGTTCGCCGAGAGCGCCTGCAGTCCGCCCATAACGACGTGGCCATGGCTATCCACAAAGCCTGGGACCATCGTACGGCCATCGAGGTTGAACGATTCCGTGCCCTCTCCTTCGAAGGCCTTCACTTCGACGAGCGATCCTACGGAGAGGATGCGCCCGTCCTTAACGGCGACGGCCTCGGCGGTGGGCTGCGCATCATCCATGGTCAGAATCGGGCCACCAGAGTAAATCGTGTCGGCGACGATCTGTTCCGGCGATTCAGCCTCTGCAGGGGGCGCGGCTTCCTCCTGTCCGCAGCCGACAATTAGCATGGTGATGGCAAGAACAGCAATCCAGGTTTTCATACGAGTGTCCGCTCAGGGTCATAACCGGCAAGCAGCCTAGCAGGAGAATGGCCACGTCCGAAACTGAGTGGTCATTCGGATATCGGAAGATTCCGTGCAGTTGAAGTGAGGCTAAAACTTAGCGCACTCAGAAAGCTTCACGCAGTCAGTTGGTTACTCTTGGGTGAAATGACTCATTGAAACCGCTGGTCACAGGACCACGGAAATCCGGAGGTTATCGGTCTGGACAACTCAGCGACTCCGCGAGCGCGAGAAGGCATGCCGGCAATAAGAACACGAGCCCGAGGTCCGGTACATTCTCTGCCGGTAAGGGCTGCGGAGGAATTTATTCCGGCACAAAAAGAAGACGAGTCACAATCGCGGTGCGGTCCGTCTTGACCAGACTTCTGCCCAGGACGTCCCAGCGACATTCCAGATTTGCATTAATTGGAGTTTGGTGGCCCCCGCGCGCCGTCAGCGGCGGTCGAACTAACCGACTCTTCGAGCTCACGGGAGGCGGGGGCGCGGATCGAGGCGCCGGATGCCGAGGCCTTCGTGGGGGCACGTTCGCAGGTCGAGCGCTGCGCTATTTTGCATGGGGCCGGCCTGGAAGTACTGTTAGTGACAGGTCGGATTTATCGACCACGCCCGACGATTCGGCCGCTCCGGCGAGAAACATGCCTGGCGTCCGTATCCCGGACCAGGCGGCCCGTGACGCGGTAAGATCGGATTGCAAATAGCACTCGCGAAACAAACCATGCAGAGACTTAAGAGAACATTCGCCTTTGCGGCGGCAGCCCTTTCCATTGGCGGCTGCGCCAGTATCGATTTCGACTATCCGCGCAGCGAATCCTACGCTTACACGGACACGGCCGACACAGCCTACGGCCAGACGCTCACTGAACTGCTCCGCAGCAAGCCCGCCGGCCAGTCAGGCTTTTACCCTCTGTCCGACGGCATTGAGTCGCTGGCAGCGCGCCTGGTCACGGCGTCCAACGCGGAGAGGAGCATCGATCTTCAGTACTACCTGATCAAGCCCGACGTGACCGGCGCGGCGCTCATCCACGAACTCCTCAAAGCCGCCGATCGGGGCGTCCGTGTACGCCTGCTGCTGGACGATGTTTTCACCAAGGGCACCGACTTCGGCATGGCGGGTCTTGATTCGCACCCGAACTTCGAGATCCGGATTTTCAATCCTTTCTATCGCGGCGTCGCCGGCCGCGCCGTCAGCGGCCTGACCAATTTCGGCCGCATCAATCGGCGCATGCACAACAAGTCATTCACGGTGGACAACCAGGTTACGATCGTCGGCGGCCGCAATATCGCTGACGAGTACTTCGGAGCGCGCGAGGATTCGAAATTCAGCGATCTCGACGTTATCGGCATCGGCCCGGTCGTGGAAGACGTCTCGACGATGTTCGACGTTTACTGGAACCACTCGACAGCGCTGCCGGTGGCCGCATTTGCCCGCATGCCCGACGATCCCGCAGCAGAACTCGAGCGGGTACGAAGAGAGCTGCGGGGCGCGAGAGAAGCAATCATCGAGTCGGAGTACGCCGGTGCCGTCAAGGATCAGGTCTTCCGCCTGGATAACATGAAGGCGGACCGCTTCAGCTGGGCAACTTACCAGCTGGTCTACGACTCACCAGACAAAGGCATCAGGGGGAAGGCGAAAGAAGCCCCATCGATCACAAAGCCGTTGATCGAGTCACTCGGTTCGGCATCGGAACGTGTTGTCGTCATATCGCCCTATTTTGTACCCAGAAAGTCGGGCGTCCAGGGCTTCTCGGCGCTGGAAGCCCGCGACGTCGACGTCACGATCATCACCAATTCGCTGGCCGCAAACAATCAGTTCGCGGTGCACGGCGGATACGCGCCGTCCCGCAAGCCGCTGCTCGAGAACGGCGTCGAGATCTACGAAGTCCGCCCCGATGCAGACGTCGCAGGGGCCGAGATCATCGCCGCGAGCGGCGCGAAAGCGACGCTGCACACCAAAGCCTATATCGTGGATGACAGAGAGCTCTTTATCGGCTCTTTCAATTTCGACCCGCGCTCGGCAAACATCAACACCGAATCCGGGGTCATCATCTACTCCGCCGAGATGGCCCGGGGGCTCGCCGCTCGCATCGACGACGCCCTGCCGCAGCAAACCTACGAGGTATTCCTCAATGAGGACGGCGAGGTTCGCTGGCGAGGCAGGCGTGACGGCGAGGACCTCATCTTCGACAAAGAACCGGAGACGACCTGGGCTCAGCGATTCATGGCGGGAATCATGCGCCTTCTTCCCATACGCGGCCAGCTTTAGGAACTGAACAGAAATTCCAGTTCCCCGGCGGAGCCGGGGTCCGCAGACCGCTCAGCCAAAACGGGATGCCCGCCTCAGCAAAGCGACTTCGTACTGCCCCAGCGATAGCCCAGTTGGCCCGCCAGTACGCGATGATCGGATTGGACCGTCTTGGTGGCCGGCCGAACAAGCAGGCCGCCATGGCGCGAGGCGCCGCCCGTGACACGCCACGTCGCCAACGACCCCGGCCGGGCACGTGCAAAGCCTGCAACGGCAGTCTCCACCGGCTCCCCGGCGATGATGCGCTCGATTGCAGCCGCTATGGCGTGTACCGCCGCGGAGCTCAGCCAACCACGCGCTGAATGGGCCGCTGTCGGTGCTGGCATCCCGCATCGAACCAGGCGTGCGCCTAAGGAGCTGACCAGCCCATGGCTGGTCAGTCCAGGCAGCAGCGCCAGCCGGTGCAGGGGCCCTCGCGTTCCACGGAGGACAGGCCGAGGCCGCTTTCGCCGGCCCGCCATTCCCAGATGCCCGTGCTAGCCTTAAAGGCCAGGCATGAGTTTCTTGTCCCAGTTCGCGGAGGCGGCCACCACGGCCGTCGGATTTTTCTGGAAGGCCGGCTGGGCCTTTGTGCTCGGCTACAGCATCAGCGCCATGATCCAGGCCTTCGTACCGAAAGGCCGGCTGACGCCTTGTCTGGGCGAACCCGAATTCCAGAGTGCTTCGCTGGCCACGCTTTTCGGTGCGGCCTCATCCTCCTGCTCGTTTGCAGCACTGGCCGCGGCGCGGGCTCTCGTGCTGAAAGGCGCCCATTTCGTCGCGGCGGTCGCCTTCATGTTCGCGTCGACCAACCTTGTGATCGAGCTCGGCATCCTGATCTCCGGGCTGCTGGTGCAGTTCTATCTGAGCCTCTGAAGGCGACCGTGCGGCAGGGAGTATGAGTGACGTCGGGGGCGAGGGTCCCCCATCGCGACGCCGGGAGCGACTCCATCGCAACACCTGGCGCGCCGGACGCGGACTGCCGGGTCACTGATGGCCTGCACGCTGACTCGGCTGCGTCCGCGGCACGTGGCGATCAACTCCCGGCCGGACTCACCCTGACCACCGGCCGGACCCGCCACCTGCCCTGTGCCTTGCCGGAGGCGGCGGTCAATAGCGGTCGCGGGCGACAGGCAGGCACGTCTCGCCAGTGCCTTTAACCCGCCGAAGCTGTCGGCGATCGCGTCCGGCTCGCAGGGTGGTCTTTCCTGCCGGCGGCACCAGGGCCGGTTTCAGGGGGACGCAGGTACGAGCATCCGGGTCATGCCTGGTCAGGAGGTCTTCTTCGAGTCGCGCACGGACCTGCCAGCGTCTTTCAGGGCCTTTCTCACTATGAATTCAAGCTGGGCGTTGACGCTGCGGAGATCATCGTCCGCCCATTTCCTGAGCGCTTCCAGGACGGCCGGGTCGGTACGGAACAGAAAGGATGAGCGTGCCACGGGTTCCCCTGGGCAATCCGCCGGGCGAGCGGCAGGACCCGTCCGCCCGGCGCTGACCTCAGTTGTATAGCGTGCCGGTGTTGACGACCGGCTGGGTGTGCTTGTCGCTGCACAGAACGACCAGGAGGTTCGAGACCATGGCTGCACGACGCTCGTCGTCGAGATCGACGATACCGTCGCGCTTCAGGTGGTCGAGTGCCATGTGGACCATACCCACGGCACCTTCCACGATCTTCGTGCGCGCGGCCACGACAGCCTGGGCCTGCTGCCGCTGCAGCATCGCCGCCGCGATTTCTGGCGCGTAGGCGAGATGGCTGATACGCGCCTCAATGACTTCGACGCCCGCCTTGCCCAGGCGTTCCTGGATATCTTTCCGCAACTCGTCACCGACGGCGCTGGTGTTGCCCCGCAGTGATTCTTCTTCGTCGCCGCCGTCGTAGGGATAGCGGCTTGCGAGGTTCCGCAGGGCAGCTTCGCTCTGGACGGCAACGTAGTCCTCGTAGTCGTCTACTTCAAACATTGCTTCCGCGGTATCGACGACCTTCCAGACCACGACAGCTGAAATCTCGATAGGGTTTCCGTCGCGATCATTCACCTTGGACGGCCGTCCGCCGGTACGACTCTTCTCCCGGACAACCTTGCCGGAGGAGTCCTTGGACTGGGGAACCGACTGGGAGCCGGTCTCGAAATTGCGCACACGTCGGGTGATCTTCTTCTTGGAGAAAAACGGGTTCACCCAGAAGAACCCGGAGTCGGTAACCGAGCCCTTGTATTCGCCGAACAACAGAAGCACCCGTGCGTCGTTGGGGGCAATGGCCATGAATCCGAAGACCATCAGCAACGCGAGCAGCAGCAGTATGACGCCGGGTACAACCATGATCTGCACGAAGCTCGCGATCGACAGGCCGACCAACACCAGCACGCCCGCCAGCGGGAGCCAGCCGGACATGGCGCGATAGGGTCTCTCAAGAACTGTTGCCATGGCGATCCTCCGCCAGTGATTGATATCTTGATGATATCATATTGCAAGCATATCGGAGAAGGCCGGGGCGCCTGTCGCTGCGCCGGCCTGCCGGGCCTGGTCAATGCCCGGGAAACGCGCTGGCGTTTCGTCGGACCATCCTGCTGTGGCGCACCTCGGCTTCATGCATAGAGGTCGTGGGAGATGTGCAGGCACTCCTCCACCAGCCACT
>JARRMH010000154.1:0-7779 GCA_037386205.1 Woeseiaceae bacterium
CAAAGCCAACGTGACTTAACAGTCAGTGGCCCTGAGCCTCGGAACCTCGCCTCCTCCGCGACAATATCAAGCGAGCGTCAAGAACACAGATTGCTACCGGCGAGCCGGCCTACGCTGTCAATCGGGACGGCATAATTCGAGCTTGGAACTGCGCAGCCGAGAATGCCTTCGGCTATGCGCGGTCGGTTGCCCTCGGCCAACACTGCTGGGAGCTTCTGGCGGGACAGGATCTGTTCGGCAATCGCTACTGTTGCGCAGGTTGTCCCCTCCGGGAGATGGCCTTTGATCATCAACTCGTCAACAGCAACGAGATGCGCTTCGTTACGGCAGACAAAAAGCTGCAGCGGTTTCGGGTCACCCGGTTGCTGATAGCGTGTGATTCGGGGAATGAATTGCTGGTGCATCTTTGCCGCCGACAGAGTGAGCCGGAGGAAGGTACCGCGGCCGGTACAGGCCACACGCCGAACAACTCCGGCAATCGCGGAGCGCTCACGAACAGGGAGGTGGAAGTGCTGGCACTACTCGCCCGCGGACTGAGTACCCAGGAATTGGCTTCCAGACTCAATATCAGTCCGGCGACGGTTCGTAACCATGTCCGGAACATCTTCGTGAAGCTGGATGTGCACAATCGCGTTGCGGCGGTCCGTCACGGCTGCAAACTTGGTCTGATTCGGCTCGATTCCTGATCTCGGGTGAGTCAAACGCACTACCGAACGAAGTGCATTTTGCTCAGCGATTGTGCCGATGCTCTCCAGTCACCCGCGGTGGCGCAGTAGCGCAAGTTGCCCAGCAAAGATGCCTATATTTGCCGATTCACGCGCGGTGATTGATCCGGCACGATGCAATCGAGAAAGGCAAACCTGACGAAAGTCAGAGACGCAAAGCTACGGGTCCTCGCTTCTTTCGCGACGCCTTCTGCGACGCCACGAAGGACCCAAGATCGCCGGGCTGCCGGGAGTTGTCGGTCTTGTTGAGAACGACACCAATCTTGAGTTTCAGGAGGTCAGTCATGGACAACATTCTGCTAATTCATTCTCGCAAGCGGTGGCCGCTCATCGCCGCTGTCGCCTTGTTATTCGCGCCCTTTATGGCCGCGACAAGCTACGCCAACGATGTGCCTGTCAAGATCAGCTACACCGGATCCATTGTCCCCATCCCGGTCGATGTCGACAACGACGACGCTCTCGCCAGCGTCGTAGATGGACAATCAAGCGGCACCTTCGGCGCGACGATGACCCATATCGTTACCGAGTGGACGCCGACCGGTTTGTGCGACGACGGTTACGTGCAATTCGCCCTGATTCACTCTGCTGCTGTCCTGACATTTTCGAACGGCGACCAGCTCTTTGGTGCCGAGGTCGGGAACGGCTGGATGTGCCTGGATATGAATCCCACGGGTGACGGCTACTTCTACGGCGAAGCGTACGGCGACTTCTCGGGCGGGACAGGCCGGTTCGAGGGTGCAAGCGGTTCATTTACTTCGCCCTTCACGGGCAACGACATGACGTTCACCAGCCTTGGCTACGGCTTTGGCCCGATCCAGGGGAGCATTGAAGGCACAGTGACTTTGCGGTAGGAAAGCGAAGTCATCACATCTCAAGCGCCTGGTCGCCCCGCAGGCTTCGCGGGGCGACCCACAAGCAATACGTGCGCACAGGCGATGCCGACCCGGTGTATCGCGGTCTACCGCATCGGTTCAGCGTCAGGGCTTAACAGATTTCTTCTTTAGCCACAGCTCATGATGTTCGGAGCCAACTCGCAGCATCTTCGCGTCGCACTGGGGGCAACGCTCTTCCTGGCAGGGTACGCCGCGATTGTGGGGCACTACCGTATTGCATTTCGGGCACACGCAGTCCCCGCCGCTTCCCATGGTGTGCTGGCGATTGCGTTTGTTCAGAGTTCTTCTCCCGAACAGCTGGTCTGTCTTCTTGTCTATTATGCAGGCGATGAAAACGATTGAGTAGACGTACCTGCGTTTTCGGCCGGCGGAAACCGGAAGATTTCATTTCCAGGACGCCGGATCGACCGAGTAGAATTTTTCCAGTTGCTCATACAGATCCGGCAGCGTTTCTTGCATGGCCACCGATTTCTCGAAAAACGACTCGGTAGCGACAGCGAAGAACTCCGCTGGCAATGCCCCGCCGTATGCAGAATTGGTTGACCGTTGGTGCCGTTGTTCTCTTCATCCAGCTTGTGCGCAAACTCGTGCAGGACAACGTTGTAGCCGTCGCCGGCATCGGCTGCACCCTGTTTCACGTTGCTCCACGACAGCACCACCGGCCCCCTGTGCCATGCTTCCCCGGCCCTTTTTGAGCGCTTGCGGGTCTCTACCACTCCATCGTAATCGACCTGGTCGGCTTCGTAGGTATCCGGGTACACGAGGATCGATGAAAACCCCGGAAAGTAGCGGGTTTCCCTGTTCAGCAGCAGCATGCATGCGGAACCGGCAATCGTCACGGCAACTTCCGACGTGATTTCCTGGCCACCGAGGCCCAGGAACCGCTTTTCGTCGAGGAACACGTTGACGTGGCCATGAAGCTGCTCCCGCAGGTCATCCGGCAGCAGCGAATAGAGCCCGACGTTCCGCGACAGTATCTCCTCAACGCCCTCCGGTAGCGGCTGTTTGCGAAGTCGCGCTCGCCTCCTTCGTGCAAGTCTCGGCTTGATCACAAGGTACAGTCCGATTGCTACCGGCACAAAGACTATGAGCAGGGAGAGCAGGAGTTGTTTCATCTAACCGGAACGCCTGCAGTGCGGCACCATTGGAATGGGGCTAATGACTCGCAACAGGCGACCTGCGCCACCGGGCCACGAAGTGATGCTCTGCGGTGTCCGAGTCAAGCGGCTCTCGAATGTCGAGATAGGGTACGTCAAAGTCCGGTTTGGGCAAGAGTCGAGTTGTGATGTCGAGTCCGCGTCCGCCTTCGTTCCCCGCGTCGAACCCATGGATATAATTACGTTCCAGCGAAACGAGATTAGTGGCACCGACACGCAGCGCCTGATCAACCGTGTTACGCACCACGAAGTCAGACTCGGTCGTATAGTCTCGCTTGCCAACCACCTCGTAATTGCGAACGCGGACAACGCCTTCCAGCCCGACCGTCACCACGTTCCCGTAAGTGTGGGCATGCGGCAGGATCCGGGTACCGGGTTCCATGCGCCAGTGCAGCACCACAAACCCGATACCACCAGGGTTGAAACCGATGAAAGTACCCGGGCCATCGCTTTGCCCGCTGTCGTTCCACTGGTCTGGCAGCGGGACGTCACGCAGCCCGGCCGCATGCGCGCTGATCGTACGCAGATAGCGGTCCTGGCCTGATACGGAACTGTCATCCAATAGTTTCCTCGCCGCTGCATTCGCCGCTTGCAAAAAGTCGCCAAACTCAAGCGATGGTTCTGCAGCAATCACGTCGGCTGCAGCGAGAAAGGCTTGCGTAGCCAGACCGGCGCTGCACCATGCGAGGAACGATCGCCGCGACAGCCACAACCCGGGAGCGAGCTGTTTCTCGGCTGCGCCGGATCCAGCCAGTAAAACGATCGGGTTATCTCGTTTGGACTTGTGCATCAAATCCTTCTCCAGTCCCTGGATCTGGAACAATAGCAGATGGATGACAGCCGGGCGGCATGGCAGTTGGCTTAGCCTCACCGCGCGCATGTGCTAGGTTCACAGGCGGCGGAAAGGGAGGGCGGTATGAAGCATCAGGGTCAGGCAGTAGAAATAGAAAAATCCTCGATGACGGGCCAATGTGCATGCGGCCATGTCCGCTATCGCATGACCGCCCAACCGATGATCGTGCACTGCTGTCATTGCCGATACTGTCAGCGGGAGACCGGATCGTCCTTTGTTCTCAATGCCCTGGTCGAAGCGGATCGGGTGGAAATCGACGAGGGTGAGGTCGAGGGTATCGACACGCCGACGAGCAGCGGCCGGGGTCAGCGCATCATGCGGTGCCCCCGGTGCCAGGTGGCGCTCTGGAGTCACTATGCCTACGGCGACATCGGGAAACTCATACGGTTCGTTCGTGTTGGCACGCTGGACGATCCCGACGCGCTCCCACCCGATGTGCATATCTTCGTGGAGTCAAAGCAACCCTGGGTCGAAATACCGGACGGAGCCGCCGTTTTTGAAAGGTTCTATCGTGCCGGGGAAGTCTGGACCAGGGACAGCCTTGCGAGGCGCCAGGCACTTTTCGCACAACAGTAACCCGTCAGGAACGCAGCCAGTCAGGCAGTGGCGCGATCTCGACTTCCCCGGGGCCATGCCCTTTCTTCCACCGGTAGCGTTTTCCGGACGGGTGTATCGAGGGCGGGGCGACGATGCAGCCGCCGTCGCCGCGCAGGTCGATGCCCGGTTCGATATTGACCCTGTTCCCGATTGCCCCACCCGTGTGACCAAAATACACGTGACGTCCGCCGCCGCCGGTGATCGATTCCATCGACTCCGGCAATTTGCCGTGCTTCTTCTCAAGGTCCCGCAGGCTGTCCTTGCCTCCGTGTCGTGGGTCCACATCGAGCACGACCAGGCCCGACAGGGCGCCGGTAACGATTGCCACGTTGTATTCGGGCGAGCGCTGAAACCACTCATGCAGCGTGTTCTCCGAAACGTACTCCTCCTGATATGCTTTCCACGGAACGGCTGGCCGTTTGGCCTTCTCGCGGACGGGAATCACTGACCACCCGCGACCGAGGTAGTCGAGTGCGGCCTGTTCGATCGAGGATTTGCTCATACATAGCGCATAATGCGATTTTGAGATGCGTAGTGGCAAGGCGCACCAGGCGGCGATAGCGACGAAACGATGGAGATATCGACATCACACCGGGTCATATTCATGCACGTGCAGCGCACGGGCGGTACGAGCGTGCTGTCGGCGCTGCGCGAGCTTTCATTGTGGACAGAACCGTCGAGAGCGCGGATCAACCGGCTGTTCAGTCGACTCCCGCTCGTGCGGGATCCTGCGCGAATCCATTTCCGGGCGCACGACACACTGCCGTTCGTGCAGCGCAGGCTTTCGCCGGCGATCTTCGACGAGTACCTCAAGGTTGCCTTCGTCCGGAACCCTTACAGCTGGCTGACCTCGACCTACTGCACGTTTCGCCGGGGAAAGAATCACCGTCATCACCCCATCGTGGCCGCAATGAGCGGGTTTCCCGAGTACGTCGACTGGGAAATAAAACGAGACAAGCGGCACCAGCACATTTTTCTGCTGGATCAGAGCGGTGAGGTCGGTATCGATTTCGCGGGTCGCTTCGAGGACCTGCCCGCCGAATACGAGAGATTGTGCAGACTGATTGGCATCAAGGGCCCGGAATTACCCCACCGAAACCAGAACCGGTTCGAGGACTACAAGGACTTCTACGACCAGGAAACGCGGGAAAAGGTTGCCGAGCACTGGAAGCGCGACATCGAGTTGCTCGGCTACGATTTCGACAACAACCGGCTGCCCTGTCCGCTCGATGCATTGCGTGGCGAATAAAGCGATGCATCCGGGAGTTCTTTTTCCCGTTGCTGATCGCCCATAACACCACTAATCGTCGTCGTCGGTCTTCAGCTGGCGTACGTAGCGTAGCGTAATGAAGTTGATGATCGACATCAGGAACGCAATCTCGTAGCGGCCGAAGGCCACGGCCATGCCGATCAGTCCGGTGTTCCAGATGCTGGCCGCGGTCGCCGTGCCCTTGACGTTGCCCTTGCTCTTGAGAATGGCGCCACCGCCGATAAAGCCGATTCCGGTGATAATTCCCTGCAGAACGCGGGCCTCTGCATCCGTGGTATCGAGCACCGAGATACCCACCAGCGTGTAGCCGCAGGCGGCGACCGCAACGAGCGGGAAAGTACGCAACCCTACGCCACGACTCTCGACCTCGCGATCCCAGGCGATAGGCACGGTAAGCAAACCGGCGATGACCAGGTGCACGAGGTTGAACACGATCTGGGACCAGCTGAAGTCGAGTTCCAACATACGGGATAATTATTGCACAGCAACGAGCATTACAGACAGTTACGCTTATTCGCGGTCACTGTTCGACAACCAGAACCACCAGACGATGCTGGCGATCAAAAGCAGGCCAATGGTATTCACCAGCAGTGTAGTCACAGTTCTTCTCCGCGCTTGATCAACCGCAGCCGGTTGGCGTTGCTGACGACGGTCAACGACGACATTGCCATGGCCGCGCCCGCGATCATCGGATTGAGGAGCACACCGAGGACACCGTAGAGGGCGCCGGCGGCCACCGGGATGCCGAGCGAGTTGTAGACGAACGCACCGAACAGGTTCTGCTTGATATTGCGAACGGTTGCCCGCGAAACATGGATGGCGTCGACCACTCCCTGCAGCGAGCCATGCATGAGGGTGATGTCAGAACTCTCGATGGCCACGTCGGTGCCGGTCCCGATGGCAAACCCGACGTCCGCCCGCGCCAGCGCCGGCGCATCGTTAATGCCGTCACCGACCATGCCGACCCGCTCACCGGCATCCTGCAGCGCAACGACTTTGTCGGCCTTGTCTCCGGGCAACACTTCCGCCAGCACGTCATCGATACCGACTTCGCGGGCAACGGCGTCGGCGGTCGCCTGGTTGTCACCGGTCAGGAGGACGACCCTGAGCCCTGCCTTGCGGAGTTTCGCGATGGCCTCTTTCGAATCCTCCTTGATGGCGTCGGCAACGCCGATGATGCCTGCTGCCTGCCCGTCCACGGCGACGTAGACCGGCGTTTTTGCGGTGTCCGCAAGCCGCCGCGCCGTTTCGTCAAGTCCCGTTATATCGACGTTACGGTCGGCCATCAGCTTGCGGCTTCCGAGAACGACCGTTTTCCCCTCGATGGTTGCTTCGACCCCATGCCCGGCGATGGCATCGAAACCGGATACATCAGGAAGCTCAACGCCACGCTCGCGCGCCGCTGCGACGACGGCCCCCGCCAGCGGGTGCTCGGAGGCCTGCTCCAGGCTCGCCGCCCAGCCCAGCAAGGCCTCTTGACTCCAGCCGTCGGCGGTCTCTGTGTCGGTGACACTCGGATGACCCTCCGTAACCGTGCCGGTCTTGTCGAGGACGATTGTGTCGAGCTTGCCTGCCTGTTGCAGCGCGTCGCCGTTACGGATCAGGATGCCGAACTCTGCCGCCTTGCCCACCCCGATCATGATCGATATCGGCGTTGCCAGTCCGAGCGCGCACGGGCACGCAATGATCAGCACCGTGATTGCCGTCACAACCGCGAAGGTCACATTCTCGCCGGCCGGCCCGAAGTTGTACCAGGCGAGGAACGTGATCACGGCAATAATCATCACCGTGGGCACGAACACGGCCGAGACCCTGTCGACGAGGCGGCCGATGGCGGGCTTCGACGCCTGGGCCGTGCGTACCATCTCTATAATGCGGGCGAGCGCGGTGTCCTTGCCGACGCGGCGCGCCGTAAACAGAAACGTGCCGCTCTTGTTGATCGTGCCGGCCGCGACGTCATCGCCTTGTTTCTTCGTGACCGGGACGGGTTCACCGGTCAGCATCGACTCGTCTATGCTCGAGCCGCCTTCGATGATCTCGCCGTCGACGGCGACCCGCTCACCGGGCCGCACCCGCAACGTATCCTCAAGGACGACCTCCTCGATGGGGATGTCCTGCTCTTCGCCGTTGCGTATCACCCGTGCCGTCTTCGGCTGCAGCCCGATAAGCCGCTTGATCGCCTCAGAGGTCTTGCCGCGGGCACGCATCTCGAGCGCGGACCCGAGGCTGATCAGCGCGATGATGATGGCGGCCGCCTCGAAGTACGCGTGACGCGCCGTTTCGG
>JARRMH010000155.1:0-5824 GCA_037386205.1 Woeseiaceae bacterium
TCGATACCATAGGGCGATGCAGCGCCACGCACCCGGACCGGTGTGTGCCGCCCGTCGGCGACCGCAACGCGGAACAGGCCGCCAATGTAGTCGGCCACGTACAGGTAGTCGCCGGTCGCATCGAAAACGAGCCCCTGGGGCGAACCGAACGTGCCCGGTTCGACGAGCGTCGTGAACGTGTCGTTCCCGACATCGTAGCAATACAGTGCCCCGGTGAGGCTGTCGGTCGTGTAGATACGGTCGCCGTCGATGACGAGGTCGCCGAGTACCTGGCGCTCTGCAACTTGCGGCAGGATGGCGGCATGCGTGACGTCTCCCGAGTCGACGTCGAGCCGGAACAGTCCGGTTTTGCCGAGATCGTCCCCCGCTCCGTCGAACTGCGCGACGGCGGCGCTGGCGAACCACAGGCCGCCATCGTCGTGAAAGCGCATGCCGAATACGCTCCAGTGCCCCTGCCGCTCACTGAGAACCTCGACGTTGTCCGCGACCCGAACGACGAGACCGTGGCGAATGCTGCCGAGATACAATGCACCGTCCTCGTCGAGCGCGATTCCCTCCGGAATGAACCGGCCATCGTCAAGCTGCGCCGCGACCACCGTATCGCCGATCGGTCGACGCAGGCGTTCGACCGTTGCCGCGAACTCCGGCCAGTCGGCCAGCTGTTGCAGCGTTGCGAATTCGGTCAGGTTCTCGACGCCGAACTCGATGCCCGCCCGGGCGAGCGATTCCAGCTCGTCGAGCGCGGCGTGCGCGTCGCCATGTAACGCGTGAGCCAGCGCCAGGTTGAAGCGCGCGCCCGGATAGCCCGGACGGGCCGCGAGAGCCCGGCGGGCAGCCGCAATCATCGCCGTGAAATCTTCCGCCTGGTAGGCCTGCACGAGATCGGCGCGCGCCGCTGCATAATCTTCGGCGGCCGGTGCCGTGCCCGGCATGCCCAGCAGGGCGAGTACCGCCGCGAAGCGGGGGAATCTGCGCATCGGCGCATCTTACCGCACCGGCCTACCCCGGGTGTTCAGGTTCAGGCCACTTCGGCCCTGTCGGGCTCGTAGCCGAGGTTCGGCGCAAGCCATTTCTCGGCCTCCGCCACGCTGATTCCCCGCCGCTCGGCGTAGGATTCCACCTGGTCCCGATCGATCCTGCCGACGGCGAAATAGCGGGCCTCGGGGTGCGAGAAATAGAACCCGCTGACGGCGGCGGTCGGGTACATCGCAAAGGACTCCGTCAGCCGCAATCCGATGGCAGCTTCTACATCCAGCAGGTCCCAGAGCTTGGCCTTCTCCGTGTGATCGGGACAGGCGGGGTAACCCGGCGCCGGACGGATGCCGCGGTAGGCCTCCCTGATCAGCTCTGCGTTGCTCAACTGCTCCCCGGCTGCATAAGCCCAGAATTCTGTGCGTGTTCGTTCATGGAGGTATTCGGCGAGCGCTTCGGCCAGCCGGTCGGCCAGTGCTTTCAGAATGATGGCGTTGTAATCGTCATGCGCCGACTCGAAACGTCCGATGTGTTCCTCGATGCCGATGCCGGCCGTCACCGCGAAGGCGCCGATGTAGTCGGCGACGCCCGACTCGGCAGGCGCGACAAAATCGGCCAGGCAGGACTGTGGCTGTCCTTCGGCACGGGCGCGTTGCTGGCGCAGGTGCACGAGGCGCTCCCTGACCGCGTCGCGCTTGTCGTCCGCGTAGACGAGGATGTCGTCGTGCGCATCGGTATTGGCCGGGAAGAACCCGAGCACGGCCCGCGCGGTGAGCCATTTCTCGTCGATGATCGTGTCCAGCATTGACGTCGCATCGCTGTACAGTGACGAGGCGGCCTCGCCGACGGTCGCGTCCTGCAGAATCTGCGGGAACTTGCCATGGAACTCCCAGGCGTTGAAAAACGGCATCCAGTCAATGTAGTCACGCAGCGTGGCGAGATCGACGTCGTCCAGCACCCGCGTGCCGCGAAACGTCGGCGCGGGCGGCGTGTACGACGCCCAGTCGATTGCGTGTTTGCGCCGGCGCGCGTGTTCGATCGATAGCTGCGGCGCGAGGCGCTTCTTGCCGGCATGTTGCTCGCGGCGCCGCGCATTGTCCTTGCGATTCTTCGCGACGATGGCCGCGCGTGTGTCGGGCTCGACCAGCGCCTGCGCCACGCCGACCGATCGCGACGCGTCCTTGACG
The DNA here is from genome assembly GCA_037386205.1 of Woeseiaceae bacterium. Classification (GTDB taxonomy): domain Bacteria; phylum Pseudomonadota; class Gammaproteobacteria; order Steroidobacterales; family Woeseiaceae; genus UBA1847. The sequence continues at coordinate 2,160 of JARRMH010000155.1, forward strand.
TAGATGACCGGCCCCTCGTAGCGCGGCTCGATCTTGACGGCCGTATGCGCGGGCGATGTCGTGGCGCCCCCGATCAGGAGTGGCAGGTCCATGCCGAGCCGCTGCATTTCGCTGGCGACGTGGACCATTTCGTCGAGGGACGGCGTGATCAGGCCGGACAGGCCGACGATGTTCGCCTGCTCGCGCTGCGCCGCGTCGAGTATGTGATCGCACGACACCATGACGCCGAGATCCACGACCTCGAAATTGTTGCACTGCAACACGACCCCGACGATGTTCTTGCCGATGTCATGCACGTCGCCTTTTACGGTCGCCAGCACGATCTTGCCGTTGGATTTCCGGTCGCCGTCGTTTTCCTCTTCGATGAACGGGATGAGATGGCCGACGGCCTTTTTCATGACGCGGGCCGACTTCACCACCTGCGGCAGGAACATCTTGCCGTCGCCGAACAGGTCGCCGACGACGTTCATGCCGTCCATGAGCGGGCCTTCGATCACATCGAGGGGGCGCTTCGCGCCGTGCCGGGCCTCCTCGGTATCGTCGATGATGTACTCGTCGATCCCGTTGACCAGTGCGTGCTCGAGCCGCTTGCCGACCTCGAGCTCGCGCCACGAAAGGTCCTTGCTCCGCGCGGCGGCGCCGCTTTTCTGGTCCTTGAATTGCTCGGCCACCTCGAGCAGCTTCTCGGTCGCATCGGGCGAGCGGTTGAGCACGACGTCCTCGACGGCGTCCCGCAAGTCCGTGGGGAGATCCTCGTAGATCGCCAGCTGGCCGGCGTTGACGATGCCCATGTCCATCCCGGCGCGAATCGCGTGGTACAGGAACACCGAGTGGATCGCCTCGCGCACGACGTTGTTGCCGCGAAACGAGAACGAGACGTTGCTCACTCCGCCGCTGACGAGCGCGTGAGGCAGGGATGCCTTGATCTTGCGGGTCGCTTCGATGAAATCGAGGCCGTAGCTGGCATGCTCGTCGATGCCCGTGGCGACGGCGAAGATATTCGGGTCGAAGATGATGTCGGCCGGGTCGAGGCCTACCGTGTCGACCAGGATCGCGTAGGAACGGCGGCAAATCTCCACCTTGCGCTCGACCGTGTCCGCCTGTCCCTGCTCGTCGAATGCCATGATGATGACGGCGGCGCCGTAATCGCGGCACAGCTGCGCCTGCTCGATGAACGACGCCTCGCCCTCCTTCAGGCTGATCGAGTTGACGACCGACTTGCCCTGCACGCACTTGAGCCCTGCCTCGATGACAGACCATTTCGACGAGTCGATCATGATCGGCAGGCGTGCCACGTCGGGTTCCGCCGCGATCAGGTTCAGAAACTTCACCATCGCCGCCTCGGAATCGAGCATGCCTTCGTCCATGTTGACGTCGATGATCTGTGCACCGTTTTCGACCTGCTGGCGCGCGACCGCGACCGCGGCGGCGTAGTCATCGGCCTCGATCAGCTTGCGGAAGATCGCCGACCCGGTGACGTTGCATCTCTCGCCAACGTTGACGAACAGGTCGTCGGGGCCGATGTTGCACGGTTCCAGTCCCGAGAGCCGGCAGCGGACCGGCAGCTCCGGCACCTTGCGCGGCGACCGGCTGGCGACCACCTCGGCCAGCGCGCGAATGTGCTCGGGCGTCGTGCCGCAGCAGCCGCCGACCAGGTTGACGAGTCCGCTGTCGGCAAATTCGGCGATGATCCCCGCCATGTGCTCGGCCGACTCGTCGTACTCGCCGAATTCGTTCGGCAGACCGGCATTGGGGTAGGCACTGACGCACGTGTCGGCGATGCGTGAAAGTTCCGCAATCCAGGGCCGCAGTTCGGCGGCGCCCAGCGCGCAATTGAGGCCAACCATGAAAGGCGCGGCGTGGCGGATCGAGTTCCAGAACGCCTCGACGGTCTGCCCCGAGAGCGTGCGGCCGGAGGCATCCGTGATGGTGCCGGAGATCATGATCGGAAGCTCTGTGCCCGCGGCACGGAAAGCTCGCCTGATACCCATGATCGCGGCCTTCGCATTCAGCGTGTCGAATATCGTCTCGACCAGCAGGAAATCGACGCCGCCTTCGATCAATGCGCTGGCTGCGACTTCGTAGGTGTCGGCGAGGTCGTCGAAGGCGATATTGCGAAACCCGGGGTCGTTGACATCGGGTGAGATCGATGCGGTGCGGTTGGTCGGACCGAGGGCGCCGGCAACATAGCGCGTCTGCCCGGTCTCTGCGGCGCAGGCGTCCGCACACTCCCGCGCGAGCCGGGCCGAGGCGAGATTGAGTTCGGCCACCCTGTCCTGCATTGCGTAGTCGGCCATCGACGGTGCATTTGAGTTGAACGTGTTCGTCTCGATGATGTCCGCACCGGCATCGAGAAACGCACGGTGAATCTCGCGGATGACATCGGGTTGCGTCAGCGACAGGAGATCATTGTTTCCCTTGAGATCGCGCCCCCAGTCGGCAAACCGCTGCCCGCGATAGCCGTCCTCGCCCAGCCGGTAGGCCTGGATCATGGTGCCCATTGCCCCGTCGAGCAGCACGATGCGCTCGTCGAGTGTCGACATCAGTGCAGCTATGCGTTCGTCACGGTTCATGCGGCTTGCTCGTTCGTGGCGGGGCGGACCCCCAGGGCATGGCAGATTGCGTAGGCGAGTTCCGAGCGGTTCAGGGTGTAGAAATGGAACTCGGATACGCCTTCCGCCTCCAGACGCCGGACCTGGTCGATCGCCACCGCAGCGGCGATCAGCTGGCGTGTCTCGGCATCGTCATCGAGACCCTCGAACCACTGGTGCAGCCAGCCGGGTACGGTCGCACCGCAGGCTGCGGCGAACTTCGTCAGTTGCGGAAAGCGGGTGATCGGCAGGATGCCCGGCACAATCGGGTAATCGATTCCGGCCGCGGCGCAGCGGTCCCGGAACTGGAGAAAAACGTCGACGTCGAAAAAGAACTGCGTGATTGCGCGGGTGGCGCCGGCATCGAGTTTGCGCTTGAGGTTTTCGAGGTCGAAATCCGCGTCGCGCGCTTCCGGATGGACCTCGGGATACGCCGCGACCGAAATCTCGAAATCGCCGATTTTTCGCATTCCCGCGACCAGGTCCGAGGCATAGGCATAGCCATCGGGATGCGGCTCGTAGCGTGCCGTGCCTTGCGGGGCATCGCCACGCAGCGCGACCAGGTGGCGGACGCCCATGTCCCAGTACTGGCGCGCGATATCGTCGATCTCGCCCCGGCTTGCGCCGACACAGGTCAGGTGCGGGGCCGTGGTCAACGTCGTTTCCTCGAGCAACCTTGCGACGGCACGATGCGTCCGTTCGCGGGTCGATCCGTCGGCGCCGTAGGTGACCGAAACGAATTTCGGCTGCAGGCACTTCAGCCGGTCGATCGACCGCCACAGCGTCGCCTCGGCCGCCTCGCTCTGCGGCGGAAAGAACTCGAAAGAAACCGACGGCGCGACGTTGTGTGTGCTGTTCATAAGGTGGCAATTCCAAGCAGCCAGGACGGTCTGGCCTCCGGGATCGGACGTGGCGGCGCGAGCCGCAGACCGGTTGCGGCGGCCCAGCCGGCGAAATCGTCTGCGAGCTTCCCGGCCGCACGCGTGCCGACCGACGCAAGCAGCAGCAGGCGCCCGCCGTCACGAAGCAGGCGCTTCGCTTCGTTGACGGCGGCCGTCGGTTCGCTGGCCTCAC